>CASERH010000004.1 GCA_949290295.1 uncultured Pseudomonadota bacterium
CTAACGCCCTCTCGCGCTTAATTGGCTTGGCGTTCTTTCAGAGCCGCCGACGCCGATCTCCGCCATGGCTGCGATTCCAGCCTCTCTGCCACTCATCCAAAGCATTTTATCTGGCCTCAGTATTAAAGGCATTATTTTTATTTTGCAAGCAGTTTTTATAAAAAACTATCTCTCGTTTTCCGGCCGAAGTTTCACATTAACCATATCCGGCAACACCTTAATAAAGAACCCAACGGCATTTAGCTCTTTTTGAATATCTGCCGGATAAACCCTGTTTAACCTGATCATGATTTCTTCCTTATCATGATACCCCAAAGCCTGCGGAGTCACGGCATCAACCAAGTCGTCAAAATTATCAAAAATCGCGATGCCGACAACTTCACACTCAAGTTTTTCACCTGTTGCCGCATTTTGCATTTCCAAGATATCATGCAACTTGACTTGTTGCGCTTTTTTATCAAACAAATGCACGCCGATTTTGCGACTTCCGCTTTTGATTTTATTAAAAGAAAACTCATGAACGACCAAAGAATATTTCATAATGCCTCCCAAAAAACTCGAGAGGCATTATAACAAAAATTTCTAAAAAGTCTACAATCTCTCGATGAGTAAAAGAGCCGCGCCGAGCATTCCGGCATTATTTTCAAAATGAGCCTGCTTCAAAATAAACGGTTGTGTCAAAATATCTTCATTGGCTTGTTTGTTAAGCTTTTCATACTCTACAAACTGAGCCATTGAGCCGGAGAGGACAATGACTTCAGGGTCAAAAATATTTGCCATCATCACTAAAGTATTTTCCAAACATTCCTGCCAATGATCAAATGCCGCTCTAGCCTTTGGATTACCCTCTTTTAGGCCGCGGATAACATCATAGCTGGTGGCATCTGGCGCAAGATAAATCTTGGCATCGGTAGATAGAGCCGTACCCGAAACATAAGTCTCCAAACAATCCCAAAGTCCGCACCCGCATTGACGCTCATGCCCAAAGCTAAAACGTACATGCATTTCACCGGCCGAGCCAGATTTGCCCTTGAGCAACTTGCCGTTAACAATAATACCAGACCCAACGCCTGTTCCCAAAGTTAAGATAACGGCATCTTTTGTGCCTTTAGCCGCACCGATTTTAAACTCCGCCCAAGCGGCGGCGTTAGCATCATTTTCAAGCAAAATAGGTTTTTCCGTCAAAGACAAAAAGTCAGTTTCATCATAGCCCTCAGGCAAATTTCCGACCCGTCCGATGATTTTATTATTTTCGTTATTAACCGGGCCTGCGGTTGCAATGGCAACACCGTCGATTTCATCTTCAGAGCCTTTGATAACGGTTTTCAAAAGCTCATAAATACCGGAAGATGTTTTTGGTGTGGTAACCTTAATAACTTCGTTGGTAAAATTTCCTTTTTCATCAATAATGGCATAAGCGATTTTAGTGCCGCCGATATCAAAAGCTAAAACTTTTTTCATGTGAACCTTCCTTCAAGTAGAAATATAATCAATAAATCTGATTATAAAACGGTTTTACTAAAAAAGGTTGAAAAAGCAGATAAAAAATAAAGATAGTTTTTGAAATTTTTGCCTGAAACGACGCCCGCAACAAAAAACACCCGTCGAAAGGACGGGTGTTTTTGAATTGGAGCGGGCTGGAGGAAGAAAAACAACCGTTGCTCCGGTTGTTTTTCAACGACAGGCGACAGTTTGTTAGCGAGCCAAGCAAGCGTGAGCGCCTCTTGGCAAGCGTTACAAACCGAGTGACCGACGCGCACTTAGCGAACATTTGTGAGCTTAGTAAGCTAGAAAGGGATAAATCCCGTCCGTTGAAGACGAGCCTTTTAAGGCGAAGACTGAAACGGCGCCCGCAACAAAAAACACCCGTCAAAAGGACGGGCGTTTTTGAATGGAGCGGGCGAAGGGATTCGGACCCTCGACATCAACCTTGGCAAGGTTGCGCTCTACCCCTGAGCTACGCCCGCATCGGCAGAACGGAATACTTAATAACATATCTTAAAAAAATTGCAAGAGCTATTTTTTAGTTTTTTCATTTTTTTTCTTTTGCTACCCAAGAATTAC
Organism: uncultured Pseudomonadota bacterium; assembly: GCA_949290295.1. Lineage (GTDB taxonomy): Bacteria > Pseudomonadota > Alphaproteobacteria > RF32 > CAG-239 > CAZU01. The sequence goes on from CASERH010000004.1 coordinate 2,065, forward strand.
TGTATATCTATAACCATTTCTTCAAAATCAGGCTCATCAATAACCAATGAGCTATAAGAAAAAGCCAGAGCCAGCACGACAACCGTTGCCGCTTTTAGGCCGAGAATCACCGAACGTCTGCCGCTAAAAGGCACTCCGTTTGCCCCCTTGCCGACAAAGAGCAACTCCAGCAAAACCCAAATAGAGACAAAGAACACCGGAACATATAAAAACCACGGAGCAATCAGAGTCAAACAAAGCTGAGAAAGTGCTCTGCCCCAATAACCTGCATAAAAATTATGCAACCCGAGCGAGCCCAAAAAGAAAGCCAAAAGGATATATATGATTCCGTTTTTAGGCGGCAGTTTTTTATTTTCCTGCATTATTTTTGCGGCCAAACGTTTTTTTTGCACCACAAACTCTTCCTCGCTTAAATCTCCGTGGTCATACATCTCTTGCAATTTCTCGGCATCAAGCATGATTCTCTCCTAAAGCATTTAATTTTAATATAGGCCATAAATATAAATTTCCAAGCACAAAAAAAGAGATTCCGAAGAATCTCTTTTTTTAACTCAAGCACTAACGCTTAGTAGCCCATGCCGCCAGGCATTGCCGGCCCGTTAGCGGCACCGCAATGGCACTCTTTTTGCGGAGCCTCGGTGACCATAGCCTCGGTTGTAATCAGCAGACCTCCGACAGAAGCGGCATCTTGCAAAGCGGTACGAACAACCTTGGTCGGGTCGATAATACCGGCCTTAACCATATCGGTATATTCACCGTTCTGAGCATTGTAACCAAAGTTGGTGTCTGTGCTCTCAAGCAACTTACCAGCAACAACCGCGCCATCAACACCGGCATTTTCGGCAATTTGGCGGATAGGAGCCTGGCAAGCCTTGCGGATGATATCAATACCAACTTTCTGGTCTTGGTTGGCAGGGGTTAATTTTTCCAGCACGCGGGAAGCATAAAGCAGAGCGCATCCGCCACCGGCAACCACACCCTCTTTAACAGCGGCACGGGTTGCATTCAAGGCATCATCAATGCGATCTTTCTTTTCCTTAACCTCGACTTCAGAAGCTCCGCCAACACGCAAAACAGCAACACCGCCTGAGAGTTTCGCCAAGCGCTCTTGCAATTTCTCACGATCATAATCAGATGATGTTTCATCAATCTGCTTACGAATTTGAGCGGCGCGAGCCTCAATCAAATCCTTCTCACCATCACCGTCGATAATTGTGGTTTCATCTTTGGTAATGGTAACTTTCTTAGCACTGCCGAGCATATCCAAAGTAACATTCTCAAGTTTCATGCCCAGCTCTTCAGAAACGACCTGACCACCGGTCAAAATAGCAATATCTTCGAGCATTGCTTTTCTGCGATCACCAAAGCCCGGAGCCTTAACGGCACAAACCTTCAAGCCGCCGCGCAAGCGGTTAACGACCAAAGTTGCCAAAGCCTCGCCTTCAACATCCTCAGCCACGATAACCAAAGCTCTGCCTGATTGAACGATAGTCTCCAAAATCGGAATCAGAGGTTGCAAGGTAGAAACCTTCTGGTCATAAAGCAAGACATAAGGTGATTCATACTCACAAATCATCTTCTCCGGATCGGTAATGAAATAAGGAGAGAGATATCCGCGATCAAACTGCATACCTTCAACCACATCAAGCTCTGTTTCCAAACCTTTGGCATCTTCAACCGTGATAACGCCCTCATTGCCGACTTTTTCCATTGCTCTGGCCAAATACTCGCCGATAGAGCGGTCTCCGTTAGCAGAAATTGTACCAACCTGGGCAATTTCTTCAGAGGTTTTGATAGCAACCGAGCGAGATTTAATATCCTCAACAACAGCATCAACCGCCATATCAATACCGCGTTTCAAATCCATCGGATTCATACCAGCGGCAACGGCTTTGCTGCCTTCTTTGATGATAGCCTCAGCCAAAACTGTAGCAGTTGTGGTACCATCACCGGCCTTATCAGCGGTTTTTTGAGCAACTTCTTTAACCAGCTGAGCGCCCATATTTTCAAACTTATCAGCCAACTCGACCTCTTTGGCAACCGAAACACCGTCTTTGGTAATTTTCGGAGCGCCATAAGACTTATCTAAGATAACATTACGTCCTTTGGGGCCCAAAGTAACCTTAACGGTTTTAGCCAAAGTCTCAACGCCTTTGAGCATTTTTGCTCTGGCGGTAGATCCAAATTCAATATCTTTTGCAGCCATAATTTTTTATCCTCACAAATTAATCTTCAATAATACCCAAAATTTCCGATTCCTTAATCAGCAAACGTTCCTCGCCGTTTACCTTAACTTCAGAGCCGGACCATTTTCCAAACAAAACTTTATCGCCGACCTTTACCGTCATCGGGATTAATTTTCCCTCCGGGCTGACCATTCCCGGTCCGACAGCCTCAACCAAACCCTCGCTGGGTTTTTCTTTAGCCGTATCGGGGATGATGATTCCGCCGGCAGTTTTTGTATTTTCTTCCAAACGTTTAACCAAGACACGGTCTTGCAATGGTCTGATTTTCATTTTTGCTTACTCCGTTAGATTAGATTCAAAATTTCTACTGATTACTTAGGTACTGAATTTTGCGATGTCAAGCACACGCGCCAACTTTTATAAAAAAAAGTGCCGAAATCGCTTTCGGCGCTCATAAGAGATTGATATTCAGCTAATTTTTTGTATCCATGATTTGCCTGATAGCACTGACCACAAAACTGACCACAATCAAGAAACCAAGGACAATAAGCGATGCAAAATATATCCACGCATGCGGGAACACCAGCATAACCGGCCGTGCAATGGTAGAGGCCCAGCCATCCAAAGTCAGGGCTTGCAAGAGCGTAAACATGGCCGTCCCCACACTTGAGAACGCGGCAAAAACATCGCCAAACAAGCTCACGGCAATAATTGCAAAGGCGTAGGAGAAAATAATCAACACTGCCAAAAAGGATAAGAATGTCGGCAACAGCTCAATAAATACTTGCACCAAGTTATGCAACCGAGAGAAACGGTTAACATACTTAAACAGCCTAAACAATCTAAATGTTCTGAGAACGATGAACGTGCTTGCCGCCGGCACGGAAGAAACCGCCACAATCACCAAATCAAAAATATTCCAGCCGGATTCGAAAAACTTTTTCTTAAGCGCATAAATTTTGAGAAACATCTCAACAATAAATATGGCCATAAACAAGCGATCAAGCAAGAACAAGATGTTATGAAAATAGAGGGTGATTGAATCAGAGGTCATTAGCCCCAAGACAATGGCATCAGCCAAAATCACGCCCATAATAAACATATCAAAACTAAACCCGCTGACAAGTTTAGCCAAACGCCGTTGCTCATCTTTGTAAAAAAGTTTCTTAACAATTTTCTTTTTTACCTTGGCAACCTTAGAAGTTTTCTCTTGTGCATTTTCTTTCATAAGTTTTACCCCTCACAAAAAAACGTTGGCTTTATTTTAGCTTAAAAAAACAGGAATGCAACAATTATCGCCGCAAGAGACAATGCCGGCCCAAAGGCCACCGTTTTCTGCCGCCGCAGCAAGGTATAAACAAGCATCAAGACAGAAGCCGCCGCAATAACATAAAGCAAGAGTTCAAATCCGAGCCAAGCACCGATAGCCGCCAAAAGTTTAATGTCACCGCCGCCAAAAGCGTCCTTGTTTTTCCACACCAACAACAAGCTTACCAACACCGGCAGCAGGTAGCCAGCAACCGCGCCCAAAGCACTCTCGGCACCTATCACCCAACCATGCCCCCAGGCGGCACAAGCAAAACCGCCAACCAGCAGAGGAATTGTCAAGATATCCGGCAGCAAGAACATTCGCCAATCAATTTCGGCCAACAGCAACAAAGTCCACAGATAAAAGACACTCCAGCCAAAATTCTCCGCTCCGAACTGCCAATAATAAGCATACGTCAAACAAGCCGTAAACAAGGCGGCCACAAAAGAGCGCCAATAATAGGTTTTAGCAAGTTTTTTGTAGTGTTCATTTTGTTTCTTGGCACTTTGCCCCGGCCGAAACAACTGGCACAAGGCATAAGCAGGGGTTGCCGGCATAAACTTGGCAAACCGCCTGGCCATATAAGGAATAAGCCCCCCAAACACAAAACCGGCAAGAACATAATAAAGCATTGAAAAATCCTCCTTAAATAATAAAAAAAGATAGCTCAAAATAAATAAAATTTAATTAACTCTCTCACAAAAAAACAGCCGCTTGAAAAAGCGGCCGTTTTCTTTGGAGATTAGAGTGATTTCAAAATAAAGTCGCTCATCTTTTCGCTAAAGAAAGAAGGATCGCTGACAGCCTCTCCTTCGGCGATTTTGGCTTGGTCCAGCAACAGCTTTGCCACATCTTCCACCTGTGCACGTTTGCCCTCATCCATACTCATGTCTGCCAATTTTATAATCAACGGGTGATATGGATTGAGCTCCAAGATTCTGGTGCTGGCAAAGGCGGTTTGCTGCTGGTGGTTGCGCATCAAGCGCTCTAAGTGCAGGCTCATTTGTCCGTTTTCAACCGTCAAGCTGACAGGAGATTTGGTAAGTTTTTCGGTTGTAGTGACCTTGCCGACTTCATTTTTAAACATCTCGCTCATAAGGTCGGTGAGCTTTTTCAAGCTCCCCTCGTCGGCCTTTGCCTCCTCACGCTTCCATCCCATATCAGCTTCTGCTTGAGTAATATGCTTAACGGCAAAGCCTTTGTAATTCGGCAGCACCTGCGGCCAAAACTCATCAATCGGGTCAGTTAAGAGCAAAACTTCGATTCCTTTCTCAAAAAACGCCTCCAACTGCGGATTATTTTTCAAAACCTTAACATCATCGCCGGTAATATAGTAGATGGCCTTTTGGCCTTCTTTGGCTCTGGCAATATATTCATCCAAAGTCGTCAACTTATCGTCGCTGAAAGTAGAGGAGAAATAAGATAATCCGGCAATTTCCTCACGGTTTGAGAAGTCTTCGTAGATTCCCTCTTTCAAGACAACCCCGAAGTTTTTCCAAAACGTCATATAATCATCATAATCTTTGGTGCGTTTTTTAAGTTCCTTGAGGATTCTTGAAACCACACCATGTTTGATTTTCTCAATCAAGGGAGAATGTTGCAGCATTTCCCTTGAGATATTGAGCTGCAAATCCGCCGAATCAATCACTCCTTTAACAAAGCGCAGATAATTTGGCATCAACTCCTCAATTTTATCAGAGATAAACACCTTGTTGACATAGAGCTTCAGACTGTTTTTGCGATCGGGTTGAAACAAGTCATAAGGAGCGGCGGAAGGAACAAAGAGCAAACCCGTATATTCGATATTACCCTCGGCTTTAAAATGAAGAGTGAGCCACGGATCATCGAAATTATGAGAGATATGATGATAAAACTCCTTGTACTGATCTTTGGTAATTTCGGATTTATGACGTGTCCACAAAGCAGAAGCGGTGTTAACCGTTTCTTCTCCGGCCTTGCCCAAATCAAGCACAATCGGATAGCTGATATGGTCGGAATAAGTGCGGATAATCTGACGCAAATAAATTGTATCAACATAGTCTTTGGCATCAGCTTTCAAGAACAACTTGATGTCTGTGCCGTTCGATTCTCTTTTGGCGGCAGAAATCTCAAAACCGTCCACCCCGTTTGAGGTCCACTTCCAAGCCTCATCCTCCCCTGCCTTGCGGGTAGTGATTTCAACTTTGTCGGCCACCATAAATGCGGCATAAAACCCAACGCCGAATTGACCAATAAGTTCAACAGCGGAACCGTTTTCGGCAACATTTTTAACAAACTCAGCCGTGCCTGACTTGGCAATTGTTCCTAAGTGATTGATTAAATCTTCCTTATTCATGCCGATTCCGTTATCGGAGATGGTTAAGGTATTAGAAGCGGCATCAGGCGTTATTTTAATTTTCATCTGTCCGGATTCTTTAGCGATTCCAGGGTTTGTCAGCGCCAAATATTTGAGTTTATCGCAAGCATCTGATGCGTTTGAGATAAGCTCTCTCAAAAATATCTGTTTTTCCGAATAAAGAGAGTTAACCACAATATTGAGCATTTTGCTGACATCAGCCTGAAAAGACATTTTATCTGACATTTCAATCTCCCACAAAACATAAATTCTGATGTCTATGTAGGGACTATTTTTTGCATTTGCAAGATTATGCTTGATTTATTTGAGAAATTAGCTAAAGTTGGCTTTGATTTTTCAAAATAACCAACCATGGAGTTAAATGAATGGTATCTGTAGTAAATGACGCTTGCGTAAAATGCAAATCTTGTGCTGATGTATGCCCGGTAGATGCTTTCCACGAGGGTGAAACCCAATTGGTTGTAGATCCCGACACCTGCATTGATTGCGGTGTTTGCATTTCTGAATGCCCGCAAGAAGCCATCACTTCTGACGATGAAGCTGATGAAAAATGGATTAAATTCAACGCTGAAAATGCAAAGATTTGGCCGAACGCCAACGAATAATTTTTCAAGTTTGAAGAAAAATAAAAGCTCTTGCTTTGGCGAGAGCTTTTTTATTGCAAATAAAAAATTTATCCGTTAGATTTAAGCTTAATTTGATGGCTTAAAAAATAAGGAAACAAGAATAAAAATGAGCAAAGCAGAAATATATTATGACATTGTTGGTATCGGCAACGCAATTGTAGACGTTTTGGCCAAAGTCGGCGACGGTTTCTTGAAAGAGAGAAATTTGCCCAAGGGCTGCATGACCCTAATGGATGCCAAAACCGCAGGTAAAATTTACGCCGACATTGTACCTGAGCGCGAGGTCCCCGGTGGTTCTGCGGCCAACACGGTTGCAGGCATAGCCTCTTTGGGCGGTACCCCGGCCTTTATCGGCAAAATTCATGATGATGAGCTGGGCCAAGAATTCACCCGTGATATCGGTGCCGCCGGTGTAGACTTTTTTACGATTCCCCTAAATGAGGGTCCGGTCACCGGCCGCAGTGTCGTTTTAGTCACGCCCGATGCCGAACGCTCAATGTTTACCTACCTCGGAGCAGCCACTCACTTAACGGAAGAAGACATTGATGAAGAAATCATTCAGGCCGGCAAAATTACTTACATTGAGGGCTATTTGTGGGACACTGATAACTGCCAAGGAGCACTAATCAAGGCTTGTCAATTGGCCCACAAACACGGGCGCAAAGTCGCTTTTACTTTATCAGACACCACTTGCATAACTCGCAATCGAGAAGCAATCTTCAACTTTGTCAAAGAATATGTAGACATTCTTTTTGCCAATGAAGAAGAAATAAAAGCCCTGTTTGCAGAAACTGATTTTTACAAAAGTCTGGACCTAATCAAGCCACATGTAGAAATCGCAGCCATCACTAGGGGAATTAAGGGATCTGTGGTTGTTAACGGCCGCACAAAAACATTTGTTGAGGCAGAAGTTGTTGAAAATGTAGTTGATACCACCGGTGCCGGAGATTTATATGCAGCAGGCTTTTTATTTGGCATGACGCAAGAACGCAGCCTTGGTACTTGCGCCATGATAGGCTCCATCGCCGCTGCAGAAATCATCACTCACTATGGTGCCAGACCGGAGGTTTCTTTGCGTGGCTTGGTTCGCAACAAACTGCTGTCTTATGGCAAGAAGGCTTAAAAACACACGACAAGCCAGCCTACACTGATAAAAAAATTTCATTAGGTTATTGAAATTTAATTTTAAAAGTGTATTGTAAGGCGAATTTACAAGATTGAAGAGATTACAAAAGCACGGCGTTTTCTTTCATAAATGGCCGTGCTGGAAGTAAATTTGTTGACGACGTGTACAAAAAGAGGTACACGAGGAGACAAATTTGCTTCAATGACAACCATTTAGGGCACGGCGTTTTCTTTCATAAATGGCCGTGCTGGAAGTAAATTTGTTGACGACGTGTACAAAAAGAGGTACACGAGGAAACAAATTTGCTTCAATGACGACCATTTAGGGAAGAAAACGAAGATGAATATGAGAAATATTGCCATAATAGCTCACGTTGACCACGGCAAGACCACGCTGGTTGACGGGCTCCTAAAACAAAGCGGAACCTTCCGCGATAACCAAAAGGTAGAAACCTGTGTTATGGACAGCAACGAGCTGGAAAGAGAGCGTGGTATCACCATCCTTTCAAAATGCACCTCTGTTAACTGGCACGGAACTCACATTAATATTGTGGACACTCCGGGCCACGCTGACTTTGGCGGCGAGGTTGAGCGCATTCTCTCCATGGTTGATGGTGTTGTTTTGCTGGTTGATGCCTCTGAAGGCCCAATGCCGCAAACTAAGTTTGTGCTGGGCAAGGCATTAAAACTAGGTCTCTGCCCGATTGTGGTTATTAACAAAGCCGACAAAGCCGATGCCCGCTGTGACGAGGTATTAAACGAGGTCTTTGATCTTTTTGTCAGCTTAAATGCCAATGACAAACAACTGGACTTTCCGGTTCTTTACGCCTCTGGGCGCAACGGTTGGGCTGTTAAAGAATTAGAAGATGAGAAAAAAGATTTAAGCCCCTTGTTTGAGCTGATTTTATCTTATGTTCCCGAACCTGCCTGTGAGCCGAACAAACCTTTTTCAATGCTGGCCACCACTTTGGAATCCGACAAATTCATCGGCCGTTTGCTAACCGGAAAGATTCAATCAGGCACCTTGCATTTGAACGATACGGTAAAAGTTTTGGATGGCCAAAACAACGAGATTGAACGTGTCCGCATCAGCAAAATTTTGGCCTATCGCGGGCTCAACCGTGAATCTCTGACCGAGGCTCATGCCGGAGATATTGTAGCAGTTGCCGGTGTTGTCAAGGGCACCGTAGCCGATACGATATGCGCTTTTGAGGTTAATGAGGCCATCAAAGCTCAGCCAATAGATCCTCCGACTTTGGCCATGACTTTTTCAATCAACGATTCGCCTTTGGCTGGCCGTGAGGGGGATAAAGTTACCTCTCGTATGATTTGGGACCGTTTGTGCAAAGAAGCCGAAGGCAACATTGCCCTCAAGATTTCCCGCACCGACAGCAGTGATTCTTTTGAAGTCGCCGGCCGCGGAGAATTGCAGTTAGGCGTGCTGATTGAGACCATGCGCCGAGAGGGCTTTGAGCTTTCCATCTCTCGTCCGCGTGTATTGATGAAAAAAGATGAAAACGGCCAACTTTTGGAACCGATAGAAGAAGTTGTTGTCGATGTTGATGAGGAATTTTCCGGAGCTGTTGTTGAGAAATTAGGACAAAGAAGAGCCGAGATGGTAGATATGATTCCTTCCCAAATCGGCAACAAAGTCCGCCTGATATTCAACGCTCCTTCACGCGGTCTGATTGGTTATCACTCAGAATTTTTAACCGACACCCGCGGCACCGGCGTCATGAACAGATTGTTCAAATGCTATGAACCCTACAAAGGAGAGATTGACAGCCGCCGCAACGGAGTTCTGATTTCCTCAGAAACCGGCACAGCCATTGCTTATTCTTTGTGGAAGTTGCAAGAGCGCGGCCCCATGTTTATTGACCCGGGTGTTCCGGTCTACACCGGCATGATTATCGGTGAACACACCAAACCAAATGACTTGGAAGTCAACCCTTGCAAAGCTAAGCAGCTGACCAACATCCGTGCAGCAGGCAAGGATGAGGCCATAGATTTGGTTCCGCCCCGCAAACTGACTTTGGAACAAGGCTTGTCTTACATTCAAGAAGATGAGCTCTTAGAGGTTACGCCCAAGACTTTGCGCCTGCGCAAACGGATTTTGGACCCGATAGCCCGTCGCCGTCAAAAACCAGGTGATTTGTAAGAAAAAGGAAAACCCTCGATACAAAAATATCGAGGGTTTTTCATCTTCAAATTTTAGAATTCTTACTCTCTGGCGCGGAAATCATTCCAAACAAGGAACATACCCCTATGGCCAAAGCATAGCTGATGAGCTGAGAAAACAGCACCATCCCATCTTCGGTTTGCCAATGGACAAAAAAGAGTGGAAGAATCATGATGGCGGTAATCAAAAAAGCATGCATTTTTCGCACATGAAACCGATGTTCCAAAACGCGCAAACGGCTCTCAAAATGGAAAAACATAAACACAACCAACAAAACAACCACGATGAGTTCTTTGGGCTGAGGCAGAATAAACTCCATAACCTATAATATTTAAATTGTTTGTATTTAATTGTTAACTGCCACAAGGTATAGCACCAAAAGATTAAAATTCAATAAAAAACTCCGGAATTTTTCCGGAGTTTTAAGCCATGTCGTCTATGGAGAAATCAGAAAATATTATCGTCCGCTATTGCCCTTATTTGTATTAACGAAATGAACTTTCTTAGGCTTAAACGGCGCCTTAACGGTATTAATCAGAGAAGCCACTCTATCACTCATAGATGGTTTTCCGTGAGCGGCTTTTTCCAAACGAGGAGAATACCCCTCAAACGTCTTAGTATTTCCGTTTGCCCCCAAAGAATTAAAATCAACATACAACTTCTTAGGGCTCAAATCAAACTTTATCTCATAATCGCCAGGACCGGAAGCCAGATGCTTAGCCCCGTCCTCAATACGTGTCATGGTTTCTTTAACATCAGTCATAACATTTCTCCACAAACAAAATCTCATCTCTTTTGTCTATTATCGCAATTTAAAAGCATTTTGTCAACCAAAAAACTTTAAAAAACGGCGAAAAACTTAGGCAAAAGTTGATATTTAGTGTTTCATTATTGGAAATAATAACCTATAATCTCTTAAAATCAACTTAATAAACCAATTAGGCCACAAAATATAATGAGTTTATTCAAATCTATTGCCACCTTTGGCAGTTTTACGCTCCTTTCCCGCATAACCGGATTCTTTCGCGACATGGTTTTGGCCAACTTTCTGGGCGCCGGCATGATTTCAGATGCTTTTTTTGTTGCTTTCAAGCTGCCCAACCTGTTTCGCTCTCTGTTTGCAGAAGGGGCTTTTACCTCTGCCTTTGTGCCGATGCTTTCTCACAAACTGGTGACCGACAGCAAGCAAGACGCCATAGATTTTGCCGCCCGAGCAATATCGGTTTTGGCCTTCTTCTTGGCGATTTTTGTAATCATAATGGAATTGTTAATGCCCTTTGTGGTCCAGCTTCTGGCGCCCGGGTTTATTGATGACCACGGCAAGATAGAGCTGGCGACCGAGCTTTCAAGAATCACTTTTCCATTTTTGCTTTTTATATCTATTGTTTCTTTCCAATCTGGGATTCTGAACGCGCTTGGCAAATTTGCCGCCCCGGCAGCCGCTCCGGTTATCTTGAATGTGATGATGATTTTATCCGTCTTCATTTTTGTACCGTTTGGCAGCACGCCGGCGCACGGTATTGCCATTGGCGTAACCGTTGCCGGTTTTTTAGAGATTTTATGGCTGATGTTCTTTTTACACCGCCAGCAGGTCTACCTAAAGCCGGATTTCAAGATGTTATCTTTACTCAAAGACAGCAGTATTCGCACACTTTTTAAAAGAATTACCCCCGGCGTATTGGGTGCCGGTGTTTACCAAATCAACATGGTAGTAGACACCATTTTGGTATCTCTGGTGGGAACCGGTGCCATATCATGGCTGTATTATGCCAACAGATTGCAGCAACTGCCTTTAGGGGTGGTCGGTGCCGCCATTGGCGTTGCGGTTTTGCCGATTCTCTCACATCATCTAAAAGCCGGAGAAATTGACGAGGCCGGACGTGTGCAAAACAAGGCTTGGGAGTACGGGGCCCTGCTTTCGATTCCGGCCGCGGTTGCCCTGATTTTCCTGGCCGAGCCAACGATTAATATTCTTTTCCAACACGGCAAATTTGGTAGTTTTCAAACGGATATGACCGCCAAAGCCGTCATTGCCTATGCCATAGGTTTGCCGGCTTATGTCTTAGTCAAAGCCTTGGCACCAAACTTTTTTGCCAGAGGAGATACGAAAACGCCGGTCAAATACAGTATTGTGGTGCTGCTCACCAATTTGTGTTTTTCGGTTATCCTAATGAAACCTTTTGGACATGTGGGCATAGCTATGGCCACCACAATAGCCGCTTTTGTATCATTGGGCCAATACATTCATGGCCTCAAAAAACGAGGCTTCTGGACTTGTCCCAAAGAACTCTTGATACAAACGGCAAAAATTCTGGCATGCTCAATTGTGATGGGAATAATAATTGATTTTGGCGAGATTTTATTGAATATGCATTACGGCAACTGGCTAAACCTTTCCATATGGTCCAAACTATGCTGGTTCTTGCTTTTGTGCATTTTGGGTGTTGCAACTTTTGCAATAACCGCTAAACTAAGTGGTACCTTTGATATTAAAGAGCTAATAAAGATGCTTGGCAAACGGAGTGGCAAAAATGCGTAAAATCCAAATAAAAGAACGGATACTTGCACTAAGGATTCCTCAACGATTAAAGGTATTGCTGCGCCCTTGGCCACGCTTGAGAAATTTGGTTAACACCTGGCCCAAGCTGATTTTGCTGTTTATTGCCGCTTTTATCTTTTTGTACTACCCCTTGGGTGCCATGGTCAGTGAAAATATCGATAAAACCACCAACTATGAATTTCACAAAAAGGGCTCTCAATCCGCAACAATCGGAGCCATGGCATTTTTAATCCGCAGGGAGGTCTATGACAAGAGCTGGACGCCTAGCCTTCCTTTTGTGTTCCCTGCCTCCATGCTGGATAACATGCCCTCATTTCAGCTGGGGCTGATGTCTTCAATCGGCACTCTCTCCAAGGCCCTTGCCCAAAGGATAGATATGCTATCCCAAGAAGAATCTCCTCTGCAGACAGCTGCAGAATTATTGCAATATCCCGGCACGATTTGGATGTTTTCTCCAGACAATAATTTGGTTCCGGCCCCCTCATCCAACAGCCAATACAGAAGAGCTCGCAAACAGCTGCAAAACTACAATCGTGATTTAGCTGAAGGCCAGGCAGTGTTCATCACCAAAGCAGAAGACCTTAGTTATTTTCTGAAAGCCATCCAAAAAGACTTGGCCAAGAGCTCCCGCAAACTGGAAACACAAATCAGGGAACACAGCACCGATTTTTATGATGGCAAGGCTGATGATGTTTTCTACTATGAGCAAGGCAAGTTATATGCCTACTACCTGCTCTTAAAAGCTCTCGGCACAGACTACAAAGAGACTATCTTACAACACAACATTTACCAGCCCTGGACATCGCTGTTAAAGACGCTGGAAAACGCAAGTCTTCTTTCACCGACAATTGTTCGCAACGGAGAATTAGATAGTCTGACGGCCCCCAACCACCTGGCATCGCTCGGATATTTTAACCATAAAGCCATTGCTCTTCTACAAAACATGCAAGCAATGCTTAATCGCCCTCAAACACAAGGAATAGCAAAATGATTATAGAAACTCAGCCCACTCCGGACAAAAACGTGCTGAATTTTTTTCCACCGCAACCGGCTCTCAAGGCCGGGCGAGCAGAATTTGTTGATGCAAAATCTTTACGCAAATCACCTTTGGCCGAACATATTTTTGACCTGGGAGGTATCAAATCACTTTTTATCACATCTGACATGATCTCGGTGACCAAAGAAGAAAATGCCTCATGGGAAGAATTAAAGCCGCAAATTTTGGCAGAAATCATGGACCATCTTTCCACAGGAGAAGAAACTATTCCCGTTGTAACAGGAGAAGCTGACGACGTAGTAGGGCAGATAAAAGGCTTGCTCAACGCAAGGATTCGTCCGGCTGTCAAACAAGACGGTGGAGATATCGTATTTAAGGATTTCAAAGATGGGGTTGTCTACGTGGAAATGCAAGGCTCCTGCAAAGGCTGCCCCTATGCCCTTGTCACTCTGAAAGAAGGAGTTGAAAAGATATTAAAGACCTATATTCCACAAGTAAGAGAGGTTAGGAATCAATCGGCTGAAGAGGAGTGAGAATGAGACACCTTCTCTTTGTTTTATGTCTTTTGTTAGCCCTACCTTTTCCGGCAAAAGCGGCAGATGACTTAAACCTAGGCAAAATAAGCGTTGCCGAGTTAGAAGAAATTTACGATTTTTACGGTTATCATGGAGAAAAAGACTACCTTATGATACCGAGTTATCACTACCCGCCGATTTTCTTAAAATATTTTCCGAGCGATTTTGCCAAAATAACTGATGAAAAAAAGCGCAACGCAATGTTCATTAAAATTTTAGCTCCACTAACGATGAGGTTAAACAAAGAGATTTTGGCAGAAAGAAAAGAAATATTAGCAGTTTTAAAAGACTTTCAAAAGCATCAAGAACTCAGCAGCGAACAAGAAAAATTCATTGAAGATAAAGCCACAAAATATGATGTATTCACCCGTTTTCAAGGATATCGAAGATACGCCTATTTTTTAGATGAACTGCCAAAAAAAGTTCATGTTATTCCGCCATCAATTTTAATCACGGCATCAGCTCTGGAAACCAACTGGGGAACATCGCGTATTGTTAAAGAGGGTAATTCTCTATACAAAGCACTCAACTGGTACAGTGATGAGGGGCTAAAACCGATAGGAGAAAAAGAAGATGACAGCTATCGGATAAAAACCTACCCAGATATTTACAGCTCGATGCAAGAATTTGCCCTAAAACTCAACTCCAGTATTTCCTTTAAGGAATTAAGAGGATTTCGCGACAAAATTTTAGACCGCCGCACCCCACTACTCGGCACCATGTTAGCACCGCACATGGTTTGGAACTCTCCCTTACAAAACTACGCCGGACTTTTTGACTATACTCTTGCGTATTACGAGCTCAATATAATTGACAAATCTGTGCTAGATAGTAAGATGATAGAGAAATCATTGCCTAAGAAGCTGCAAAATTTGGCCTTGTAACAAAAATGTCATTAGGTTTTGGCAGCATTTGGTATTATTATATACTTTAGGACAACCACTTTTTGGTATATAACCATGAACAAAACGCCGTTAACAAAACAAGATGTTGAGAATTTATCTTTGCACCCCGGGCTGGGTGCAAAAACAGTTGTTGCCCAAAAGGTAAGCAACTATTATAACGGCACCACTGTTACGCCTAAAGGGCTGAAACTGGCGGAAGATATTTTCCGCATTATGGTCAGAGACGTAGAGCTAAAAGTTCGTGAGGTTTTGGCTGAGAGCTTAAAAAACTGCCACAACTTACCTGAAGATATTGTTGATTCCGTCATCAGAGATTCTGACAGTGTTGCCATTCCGTTTTTGAAATACTACTCCAGCTTGAGCAACAATGATTTAATCCGAATTCTGAATATTTCCGGCATCAACAAACAAAAAGCGGTTGCAGAAAGACTAAATCTCCCGCATGAGATCTCGCAATATATTGCCGAAAAATGCCCGGAAGAGGTCGTCGGAGCGCTGATATCAAATGAAACCGCCAATATTCATGAAAAGACCTATGACACGATTTTAGAAAAATATCACGAAAGCGAAGACATTAAACGCCGCCTGGTATATCGTACGGAAGTCCCGACCTCTGTTATTGAAAAAATTGCCAACTCCCTATCTGAGGAGCTGAAAAAGCATCTGATATTAACCCACAACTTGCCGGCCGATTTAGCTACGGACATTGTTGAAGAAGTCCGAGAAAAGACGACCTTAAAGATATCTGAGGAATATAGTTCTGACAAACAAGTAGAAGAACTGGTACATCAATTATACACATCTAACCGCCTCACCGCTAATTTGGTTGTTCGCGCCATCTGCATGGGGGATTTGAAATTTTTTGAATATGCTATTGTGTATTTATCTAACACACCGATTTTAGAGGTCAGAAAAACCTTGTTTAACCCCACAGCAGATTTCATGGTTCGCAATCTTCTGCGCAAAGCCTACATTCCCAAGACGATGTTTCCGGCAGTTTTCTCGGCCTTAAAGGTTATAAAAGACATCAAATTTGATTGCAATAGGAGCAATCGGCAGTCTTTTGCGCACAAGGTAATTGAGCGAATTTTATCATACACCCCCGGCAATGATGAACTAAGTGAAGACGATATTCGTTATCTTGTATCTAAAATCAGCTAGGCTTATATTTTTCTTAATAAATATTGTTTACACTAGGCGGCTAAGGAGGACCAACTTTTGCCGAGCGAAAGAGACATAATTTTAAATGATTTGTTAGCCCTAAACACGGCTATTGCCAAAGATACAGATACTCAAATCTTGGTAGAAAAAGTCATGAGAGTTGCGGCCAAAGCGGCCTCTGCCGATGGCTGTTTTTTCTTTGAGATTGGGCAAGACAAATTTATGTCCCTCACCTACAGCAACATCAAAAGCCTAAGAGAGCGCCAAGTTGGCTTTGATAACCTAGACTTTTTTGAACCGATAGCTTTGGCAGATATAAAAAACAAAGCAGCTAAACGTCCGGCAGAAATCTGCGCCATAAACCGAGAAATCATAAACACCGACAACATTTACAATGATGACGAAATAGATACGTCATTCATCTCAGGATTTGACTACAAAAATGACTATGCCACCGTTTCTGTTTTGGCCCTTCCGCTGATTGACAGAAAGGATAATCTCATCGGTGTGGCGCAATTTATCAATGCCATGGACAACAACGGCAAAGTGATAAACTTCACCTCTGAGACGGTCAATATGCTGTTATCCATCTGCCAAAAGCTTGTTGTCGTGTTGGAAAATAAAGGATTAAGAGAGGCATATTCTCAGCTTTTGGAATCTTTTATTGAGGTTTTGGCACGCGCCATTGATGCCAAATCACCTTACACAGGCAGCCACTGTCAAAAAGTTCCGATTATCACCAGAATGTTGACCACTGCAGCCACGGAAGAAACAGAAGGCCCCTTAAAAGATTTTGAGATGAGCGATGACGACTGGTATGCTTTACATATTGCATCATGGTTGCATGACTGCGGCAAAGTGACCACACCTGAATATATCGTCGACAAGGCCACCAAGTTAGAAACCATAAACAACCGCATTCACGAGATTCGCAATCGTTTTGAAATTTTAAGAAGAGATGCCCACATCACTTACCTGCAAAAACGCTTGGCAGAAGTTGACAGTAAAGAGAACCTACAGGCAGAATTTGTAGCAAAAGTAAAGCAATTAGAAGATGATTTTGCCTTTGTAGCCTGGTGCAACACAGGAGATAACGAGATAAGCAAAGCCGATCAACAGCGCTTAGATGAAATCGGCAAACAGACATTTACGAGATACTTCAACCGCATGTTGGGACTTTCCTGGTCGGAACGCAATGCCGTCACAACGCCTGAAATTTATAATCACCCCTGCCAAGAGCAGCTTTTGCAAGACAGACCCGATCATTTGATAGATGGCTACAACAGAGGAGAGTTATATAATCTCAAGATAAAACAAGGAACCATTAATAAGGAAGAAAGGGAGAAGATTAACGACCATATTGTTGTGACCATTGATATGCTAAAAGCGCTGCCTTTCCCCAAAGAGCTTGCCAATGTGGTAGAATACGCCGGCTGCCACCATGAATGGGTCAACGGCAAGGGCTACCCCAACCACCTGACCGGTGATCAGATGTCAATTCCGGCCAAGATAATGGCCATTGCTGATGTTTTTGAGGCCCTCACGGCCAAAGACCGCCCCTACAAGGAGCCCAAAAAGTTATCAGAAGTTTTGCGAATTATGCAAGAGATGAAAAACATCGGACACCTAGACCCTGATTTATACAGAGTATTTATCACACATAAGGTTTACTTGGACTATGCGGAACAATATATGGACAAAGAACAAATAGATGAAATTAATCCCGAGGAGTATTTATAATGCCAGAGATACACACGGTCCTGTGCCGAGCCGGACAAATGGATAATTACAGCTATATTTTGCATGATAAAAAAAGCGGCATTACAGCGGTGATAGACCCTTCGGAAAACGCGCCGATAATAAAGAAATTGCAAGAGCTGGAGCTGAGGCTGGACTATATCTTAAACACACATCACCACTTTGACCACACAGATGGCAATTTGGAACTAAAAGAGCTGTTTGGCGCTAAAGTTATCGGCAACCAAAAAGATGCTCAACGGATTCCGGGGCTAGATTTTGGCGTCGAAGATGGGCAGACTTACGGCCTGGATAAGGCAGGCTTAGATTTGGCAGACACAAAAAAAGATACCGATTTTATTTTTAAGGTTATAGATGTTTCTGCCCACACCCAAGGACATGTTTTATATTATTTTCCTCAAGATAAGGCTGTTTTCACCGGAGATACCTTGTTTAACCTATGTGTTGGCGGGTTATTTGAGGGAACGATTGAGCAGATGTTTACCGCACTGTCAAAAATCAGAGCTCTGCCTGAAGACGTGAGATTTTACCCCGGACACGAATATACTTTTGGCGGAGCCCACGAGGCTTATAATTATTTTGGCGGCAATGAGGATATCCAGAATTATTTGAGCCAAGCCCAAATGAGGCTGAAACAAGGGCTTCCGGCCGGCCCTTTTACGCTTGGCGAGGAGAAGAAATGCAACCCCTATCTGGCAGCAGATAGCTTGGAAGAGTTTAGAAAATTATTTTAGGGTTTAGCAGGACACTTTTGATCTTGCAAATTGCTCTAGATGCGCCGTTATACAAATTTTTACGACAAAATGTTGGACAAAATTGTTTTCATATGCTACTATATGATTAGAAATAAGAACTTCGGAGAACCAAAATGGCAAACTTTACGGAAGAAGAAAAGAAAGAATTAAGAGAGAAATTCAAAAACAATCACCCCGAGATTGAAGAGAAAGATCTCGAGCAAAAGTTCAGTGAATATCTGCAAGATAACGGCGATGCCCTACGTAAAGAACTAGATGAAACCCAAGAAATAACCGTTGATGAAAATATCTCCGAAGCAAAAGAAGACGACGGCTGGAAAAAAGAAGTCAGAGAAGCGGTTAAAAAAGCCAACACCGACCTCAAACAAGAATTTGAAGAATATAAAGATGAAGAACACCCAGAACATCTGTTCTTCAAAGACAAAAAGAACGATAAAAACATCATTGCTTTTGCCAGCAAATCTGAGGGCTATGTTGAAGGTGAGCAAGCCGCTTTTGATGAGTTAGTCAAAACCGCTCAGAACATGGGCAAAGAGACCGTTAACTTTGGTAAATTTGAAAAACATCCGGAATACAAAGCCCGCTTATATCTTGCCTGCCTCAAATTCGGCATGAAGATGAAAAACGCCCCGGAGATTGAAGAACTTAAAGAATATCCGGAATATAAAGAGATAAAAAGAATAGACTTAAAAAGCAAATTAAAAACGACAAAAGAAGCTTTTAGCTCCAGCCTAGCAGAAGCAAAAAATGATAACGATTATTTAGCTTTAAGAGATGCGGCCAAAGAAGCTCGCAAAAAATTTGATACAGACAACTCTGATGCAAATAAAACAGCCTTAGAAAACGTCCAAAAAGCGCTCAAAGAAAATAAGACCTACCAAGATATTGAACAAAAGAAAAAAGCTTACCACGATACCCTCAAAGACGCCGCCGACTTTTACATTGAATATGGCTTCGCAAAAACAGACAGCAGAGAAGACGCTGAAGAAAGAAGGAAAAAACTAGAGAATCACGTTAAAAGTGATGAACATGGCGTAGCAGAACGGGGAGATGCACGAAACACTTACACACAAGAACGTCTGGTAATTAAAGAAGTCCTGAGCCGTCGCAACAGTCGATAACTTTTTATGTCAACTTTTCTCCGCAGTCGTTCCTCTCAGGCGGCTGCGGAGTTATTTTTTCCACCTGGTCTGGCGCAAAGCCTCCCCGACAACCATGGTCGCAGACACCGCCACGTTAATGGAGCGAGCTTTCTCATTCATGGGAATCAAAAGCCTGGCATCGGCGATTTGATGAACTTCTTCCGGCACCCCGGCAGATTCGCGCCCCATTAAGATAATGTCATTTTCCTTAAATTCAAAATCAACATAAGGCTTGCTGGCATGGGTTGTCAGCAACACAATACGGCCATATTCGGCAGGATGCTCGGCCCGATATTGCAAAAAATCTTGCCAGGAATCATGGCGGCGATAATCAACCATATCCAAATAATCCATCCCGGCACGGCGCATGGCCTTGTCATTAAAGATAAAACCACACGGCTCAATAATGTCTATGGGCAAATCCACACAAGCGCACAAACGCATTAAAGTCCCAGTATTTTGCGGAATATCCGGCTGAAACAAGGCTAAACGCATTTCTTCCCTCTCAATTTTACACAAAAAATTTATCAATGACCGATGTCGCACCGATTATCGAGCATGATCGACCCTCTTGCAAGCTCCTAAACGTTGAATAAGAAATTCAACAAATCTCCATCCTGCACCACATAGTCTTTACCCTCGGAGCGCATTTTGCCGGCTTCTTTACAAGCCTGCTCGCCGCCGAACTTGACAAAGTCATCATAAGATATGGTCTCGGCGCGGATAAAGCCTTTCTCAAAGTCAGAATGGATAATTCCGGCACATTGCGGCGCTTTTGAACCTTTGATAAAAGTCCATGCACGCACTTCTTTTGGCCCTGCGGTAAAATAAGTTTGTAAGCCAAGCAAATCATACCCGGCACGGATAATTTTGGTAAGCCCGGTTTCCTCCAACCCCAGCGCACCCAAAAATTCTCTTTTCTCCTCTTCGGTCTCCAATTGAGCCACCTCGGATTCTATCTCGGCAGAAATAATCACCGCCTGAGCATTTTCCGCTCTTGCTTTTTCAAACACTCTCTTTGAATATTCATTGCCGGAAGCCGCCGATTCCTCATCCACATTGCACACATACAAAACCGGCTTAGAAGTCAAAAGTTGCAGCATCTTATAAGCTTTGCAGGCATCTTTGTTGGAAGCATCAGGTGCCGCAGTGCGAGCTGGTTTTCCAGCCTTTAGAGCCTCAATCACGGGGCCCATCACGCTCACATTGACAATGGCTTCTTTATCACCACCTTTGGCTTTTTTCTGAGCTTGGTCAAACCTCTTTTCCAAAGATTCAAGGTCGGCAATCATCAATTCTGTTTCCACAATTTCGGCATCACGGATGGGATCAACGCTACCCTCAACATGGGTGATGTTTTCATTTTCAAAACAGCGCAACACATGGATAATGGCATCCACCTCGCGGATATTGGCCAAAAATTGGTTGCCCAGCCCTTCACCCTTGGATGCGCCTTTAACCAAGCCGGCGATATCAACAAACTCCAGCTGTGTCGGTACCACATTTTTGGGTTTAACCATCTCAACCAACTTATCTAGGCGTTTATCAGGCACCGCCACCCGCCCGGTGTTGGGTTCAATCGTACAAAACGGGAAATTGGCTGCCTGCGCCGCAATGGTTTGGGTCAGAGCATTAAACAAGGTTGATTTCCCGACATTAGGCAAGCCGACAATACCGCAGTTAAATCCCATAATCAAAACTCCTTATTGTTTTCTCAAAACATCGCCGAGCTTATTGCAAAAAGCAGCGATTCCATCTTTAATCAAGACCTCGATTAAAGAGGCCACAATCTCTATCTCATTATAAATAACATCTTCATCGGCCTTGCCAAAGCGTGACAACACATGGTTCACCACCGCCTCGCCACCGGTTTGCGGATGTCCCACCCCGATTCTGATGCGGTTATAATTAGGGCTGATGGCCGCATCAATAGACTTGATTCCGTTATGCCCGCCGGCACCACCGCCGATTTTGGCCTTAACCTTGCCGACCGGCAAATCCATATCATCATGAATAACGATAATATTTTCAGGCAAAATCTTATAAAAATGAGCAGCTTTCACCACCGAATTTCCGGATAAGTTCATATAGGTTTGCGGTTTCAAGAGATAAACCTTTTCTCCACCGATTTTACCCTCGGCAATTTCACCGTCAAACTTATCTCTAAAAGCTGAAAAATTAAACTTCTGGTACAAGAAATCTGCCGCCATAAACCCAACATTATGACGTGTACCGGCATATTCTGCCCCCGGATTTCCCAAACCAACGATAAGAAACATCAAAAACTCTTCAATCAGATAAAATAAATTGGCGGGCCATCATGCAACAACCGCACACTCCGGCACCGCCAAAGACAATCACTCCGAATTATTTGCGGAGAAAATCTACATGGATAGGCATATCGGTAACCGGGTGGAATTGAACATCCTGGCATTTAACCTTGTGTTTTTTGCCATCCAAAACGATCTCGATATCAGCCTCATAAAGACCGGCGGTATTCAAAGCTTTTTCAAGCTCAACCGGGTGCAAAGAGATCATGATAGACTCTTGTTTGCCACCATAGATAACGGCAGGGATACGCCCCTCACGACGACATGCACGAGCTGCCCCCTTACCTGCTTTCTCACGCTTTTCAGCATTAAATGTAATATTTACCATGTTAAAAATCCTCAAATAAAATTAAGACTCTATCCAAACCTCCAGGGGTGTCTGAACAGTGACTCAAGACATACACCGTTTTATTTTATTTTTCAAGGACTTTTTAAAAAGCCAAAGGGCCGGCTTAAACCGAC
Source organism: uncultured Pseudomonadota bacterium (assembly GCA_949290295.1). GTDB lineage: Bacteria > Pseudomonadota > Alphaproteobacteria > RF32 > CAG-239 > CAZU01. The sequence goes on from CASERH010000004.1 coordinate 24,491, forward strand.
CCTTCTGCAACTTCCTTACACTATCTCTCCCACCGCAAACATTTTTGTTCTGCGGCTTCCTCAGCAGAGAGAGATGGGGGAGATACGTACAATCTATACATATCCCTACCTTCGTCATACTCTTCAGGCGAAACCGAAACCTTACTTGCCGGGAATTTGGCAACGAAGGTTTCCGCATTGGGCTCCTGCGGGTTCACAAACACGATTTCGCCTCTTACTTTCTTGTAAAAGACCATAATCGTATCTCCAGCAAACTGCCACCTATCCTTGTCCGCCACTTGAGCATAACCCCAAACAGCTCTGCCATCTTTTTCAAACTCAAAGATATCCCCGAGTTTCTGATCATGGCAAATATATTGAGCACAATAAAACCTTGACTGCGCTCCTGCACTTATCGCTGCTACAACGGCAAGTACTGCTAAAAAAAATTTTTTCATAATTTAATATTGTTATCTATCTCTTTTGGTTTAGACAAAAAAAGAGAAAGAGTCAATAAAAAACCGCCGGAGATTTTCACCCCGGCGGCGTTGAAAGATTCAAGTTAAACCTCAAAAATTATTTTTCGAGATCTTCACCTGTTTCTTGGTTTACTCTCTTGGCAGAAAGCTTAATCTTGCCGCGATTATCACTACCCAAGCACTTAACCCAGATTTGGTCACCTTCTTTATAGAAGTCAGAAACAGAGGCAATACGCTCGTTCTTAACTTCAGAAATATGAACCAATCCTTCAGTTGTGCCAAGGAAGCGAACAAACGCACCAAAATCCATGATTTTGGTAATTGTTCCATGGTAGATTTTGCCTTCCTCCGGCTCTGCCACAATACCCATAACCCATTCCAGAGCGGCATCGCCTTCTTCTTTCTTCATTGAGGCGATTTTAACCACACCGTCATCAGAAATATCGATTTTTGTATGTGTCTTCTCAACAATCTCTCTGATAACCTTACCGCCGGTGCCGATAACCTCACGGATTTTATCAACCGGGATCTTAATGGCAACGATTCTCGGAGCCCGATCAGAAACATGCGGACGCGGCTCGGCAATAGCCTTTGCCATCTCACCCAAGATATGGATTCTACCCTCATGAGCCTGAGCCAAAGCAGTTTTCATAATATCTTTGGTGATGGAGGTGATTTTAATATCCATCTGCAAAGCAGTAACACCGTCTTTTGTTCCGGCAACCTTAAAGTCCATATCACCCAAGTGATCTTCGTCACCCAAAATATCTGTCAAGACGGCGACACGCCCGTCGTCTTCCTTAATCAACCCCATGGCAATACCGGCAACAGGTTTAGCCAAAGGCACACCGGCAGACATCAAAGACATTGTGGTTCCGCAAACAGTAGCCATAGAAGAAGAACCGTTAGATTCCATAATTTCAGATACAACACGTACTGTGTACGGGAAAGCATCTTTGTCTTTTGGCATCATCGGGTGAATAGCACGCCAAGCCAATTTTCCGTGCCCGATTTCACGGCGTCCGGGGCTACCGATACGACCACATTCACCAACAGAAAACGGCGGGAAGTTGTAGTTGAGCATAAAGTCTTCTTTGTACTCATCCATCAAACCGTCAACAACCTGAGCATCCTCACCCGTACCAAGGGTAGTAACAACCAAAGCCTGAGTTTCGCCACGAGTAAACAAAGCAGAACCATGAGCTGTCGGCAAAACATCAACCTGGCAAGCAATCGGGCGCACTGTCTTGGTATCGCGGCCATCGATTCTATGTCCGGTTGTCAAAACCGCCTCGCGCATAACTTTGTGCATCAATTTCTCAATAGCATCTTGAGCATAGCGTTGTTCAAACTCATTTTCCGGATCAAGCGTTGCCTTGAATTTCTCAGAGGCAGCGGCAATCAGCTCACCGCGTTTAAGTTTATCTGTTTCTTTGAAAGCTGTTTCAAACTCAGCCGTAAAATTTTTAGCCAATTTAGCATAAAGCTCATCAAACTCCGGCGGGAAAGTTGGAGTTTCCCACTTTTCTTTGCCAGCCTCGCTGGCGAGTTCGGCAATCAGCTTAATAACCGGCTGGAAGCTCTCAAAACCGAACATAACCGCACCGAGCATAGTATCTTCAGAAAGCTCTTGAGCCTCAGATTCAACCATCAAAACACCTTCAGATGTTCCGGCAACAACCAACTCCAAGTCAGTGTCTTTGAGTTGCTCCAAAGTCGGGTTCAAGATATATTCACCGTTTTTATATCCGACTTTTGCCCCGCCAATCGGCCCCATAAACGGAATACCGGAAACGGCCAAAGCGGCAGAAGCGGCAATCATGGCCGGAATATCGGAATCTGTATTTTGGTCATGAGCCAAAACAGTACAAATAATTTGCACCTCATTTTTGAATGCATCAGGAAACAGCGGGCGAATAGGTCTGTCAATCAAGCGAGAAAGCAAAACCTCACGCTCGGATGGTTTACCCTCACGTTTCATAAAACCGCCCGGAACCTTACCGGTTGCATAGTATTTTTCCTGATAATTAACTGTCAAAGGAAAGAAATCCTGATCAGCCTTTACCTCTTTTGCGGCACAAACCGTTGCAATAACCTGCGTTTCACCATAAGTAACCACAACCGCACCCTGTGCCTGTCTGGCCATTTTACCTGTTTCCAAAACCAACTTGCGGCCGCCCCATTCCATTTCTTTGCGGCACACTTTAAAATCGATCATATTTCTTTACCTTTCATATAAAAACCTCTACCTGCCCCATGCAGGATTTTTTTATAAAGAACGGCGGAGGCTCATTCCCCCGCGGCTCAAATATTCCTTAAAGCACAACTTTAGGAAAAAGGCGCGTTTTAGGCAGATAGATAAAGCCAAGACACGGAGCGCAAAAACGGAGCGTACTAAAATGTACGAGAGTATTTGAGCACCGGATTTTGGCTTTAGATGCTGCATAAAACACGCCGACAACCTTATTTTCTCAGGTCTAACTTTTTAATCAAAGCCTGATAGCGCTCCTCGCTCTTACCCTTGAGGTAATCCAACAGGTGGCGACGACGGCTGACTTTCTTCATCAAACCCAGACGAGAATGAGTATCCTTAGCGTGGGTTTTGAAGTGCTCAATCAGGTTATTGATTTCTGCGGTCCAGATAGCGATCTGAACTTCCGGAGACCCGGTATCATTGGGGTTCAAGCCATAAGCTTTAACCAATTTTTGTTTTTCTTCATTAGAAATCGACATCTTTTAATCCTTTATTTAATTAAAGTTAAAAACACGAACCGGAGAGATGCGTCCCTCATCGATTCTCACCATTGCCACCAACGCCCCGTTGCAAGTAGCCACCACCTCTTGCCCCAACAGGTGAGACACCTGATAAGCTCTTGGCGAAAGCCCCTGCCCCAAACGCAGTTTGGCGGCATCTGCTTCGGTTACGGCAATATCCGCGATGTCGCGCAGACATGTTATTACCGGAAGCAAAACTTTTCGGCGTTCCTCAACATACTCTATATTTTTCAAATTTTCCAGCAAAATCTTCTCTGAAAGGTCAAAATTTCCGCATTTTGTGCGTCTTAAGGCCTGCAAATGGCCTACTGTGCCGAGTTTTGCAGCAATATCAGCCCCCAAGGTGCGGATATACGTACCCTTAGAGCAGCCGACAAGACAGTGGAGCAGATTTTCCTGCGGGCGCTCCAAAATTTTGATTGAATGGATTCGCACCTTGCGTGCCGGAACATCCACATTTTGGCCTTTGCGCACCAAATCATAGGCTCTCTGCCCGTTGATTTTTATGGCCGAATAAGCCGGCGGCACTTGGGTAATTTCTCCCACAAACTGCGGCAACACCGATTCGATTTCTGCCAAGGTCGGAATTTTGGAGTTGGTCTCGATAATTTTGCCGTCACAATCGAGTGTATCGGTAGCCTCACCGAATTTGAGCAAAAACTCATACTCCTTATCGCCGTCTGTTACATAAGGAATAAGCTTGGTAGCCTCGCCAAAAGCCACCGGCAGCACCCCGGTCGCAAACGGATCAAGTGTTCCGCAATGGCCGTTTTTATTGGCATTAAGCAGCCTTCTGGTTTGGCTCACCACCTGGGTAGAACCCATACCGGCGGGTTTATCAATAACCAGCCAACCGCTGATTTTATCACCTTTTTTATGCTTCATTTTTGCTCCTTATACAGGAGTTGATACTGGAGCTTTTCTTCTTTGTCAAATTTAAAACAAAAAAGCCGACGTTGTCTTAAGCAACATCGGCTCTTTCCTTTACTTATCCCAACTGGTCAAAAATACGTCACGACGGCCATCCAAATCCGGCTCCCCGTAAGCATATTCATAAACTCTCATCTTTCCGTTTGGCAACTTGATCCGGACAGAATTCTCTGCCAGCTCATAGTCCTGAGCGCAGGCAAAATATTCTCCATACCCTGAGAGTAGGAAGATAGCCTTGAAAGGAAGCTTGAGTTGAGAGGTATCAAACATCCGAAGTATGCCAGACGCAACCCTGTCCGAAAGGACGACCTCTCCTTCACCCAAAGGATAGAGCTTACCCTCATAGGCAAAATAATAGTTCGAATCCGCCCGCAAAAACGCATCTTCACAAACAGAATATGCCTTACAGGCACACACCTTTTCAAAGCGGTCATTCTCCTCGTTATAAAAACGAACGACAATCCGGTCTTTTTCGACCTGGACAAACTGAAACTTAGATACTTTCATAAGCTTAAAGAATTAATAGTAAGACATTTTCTTCAAATTTATCAGCTTTCGCATTTATGTCAACCCGACAAAAAAGCCGCCCTTTTGAGGCGGCCTGCCAAAACATTTATTTCAAGTCCTGGGCAACTTTTGGGTCACGCAAAAGCTTTTCAATCTTGTCTACCGCTTCAAAACTCTTATCAACCCTAAAGTTTATTTCCGGCACATAGCGCAAAGATGTCTTGGCCGCCACCTGTTTGCGGAAAAAGTTTGCTGCCAACTGCAGACCGCCCAGCACCTCTTGCAAATATTTGTCATTGGTGGTTATAAACCAGACTGTGCAATATTTCAAATCCGGAGAAACCGTCACCTTAGTCACGGTCACCATGGTGTCAATTCCTTCCAGATTGTGCACCTCTCCGCGGTCAATAAAATTGACGATGATTTTTCTGATTTCCTGTGCCACTCTGAGCTGGCGTTGCGAAGGCTCTTTATTTTCGGCCATAAAATTTCTCCTCAAAATACGTTTAATTCATATATAGAAAAGAAATAAAAATTATTCAAGCAATTACTTTTCCAAGAAAAGCCCTGTTCTTTGCTATATAACCTCTCTTTTGCCGGCGTGGTCGGGAGGAGTGATAATTCCTTCTGCTTCCATCCGCTCGATAATGGTGGCCGCACGATTATAACCGATGCGCAAACGCCGCTGAACATAGCTGGTTGAGGCTTTTTTATCATTCTGCACGATTTGCACCGCTTGCCGATATAGGTCATCATCACTGCTGCCGGCGCCGAAATCCCCGTTATCAAACACGGCGCCGCCACCGCTTTTGTCCGAAAGCTCACCTTCGGTAACCGCCTCCACATATTCTGGCTCACGCTGAGACTTCAAGAACTCAACAATCTGCTCAACCTCACTGTCCTTAACAAACGGTGCATGAATACGATGCGGCCTCTGCCCGGCAGGCATATAAAGCATATCGCCCATGCCCAACAACTGCTCGGCGCCTTGTTCACCCAAAATGGTGCGGCTGTCGATCTTAGATGTCACCTGAAAGCTGATACGGGTCGGAAAGTTTGCTTTAATGGTACCGGTAATAACATCAACGGACGGACGTTGGGTAGACATAATCAAATGTATGCCCGCCGCTCGCGCCATCTGTGCCAAACGTTGAATGGCGGCCTCCACGTCTTTGCCGGCCACCAACATCAAATCGGCCATTTCATCAACCACAATGACAATATAAGGAAGCGGGGTCAAATCGAGTTCTTGTTCCTCATAAATCGGTTTCCCGGTTTCCATATCAAACCCGGTTTGCACCGTGCGGCTGACCTTGCCGCCGCTCGCGCGCAACTCTTCCAGACGCTTGTTATAGCCGGTGATATTACGAACATTGAGCTGTGCCATCGCCCGGTAGCGGTCTTCCATTTCTTTCACCGCCCATTTCAAGCCGACAACCGCTTTTGAAGGATCGGTAATAACCGGCGTCAACAAATGAGGAATACCGTTATACATGGTAAACTCAAGCATTTTCGGATCAATCATGATAAGCTTGCACTCATCGGGCCGCATCTTATACAAAAGCGAGATAATCATGGAGTTAACGCCGACAGACTTACCTGAACCGGTAGTACCGGCAACCAACAAGTGAGGCATTTTTGCCAAATCTGCATAAATATTCTTTCCGCCGATATCCTTACCCAAAGTAATTGTCAACGCGGCTTTGGATTCCTTAAATTCATCGCTTTCCAAAAGATCACGCAGATAAACGATTTCTCTTTTGGAGTTGGGGAGCTCTATACCGATGGTGTTAGACCCCGGCACCACGGCAATACGCACGGACACGGCACTCATTGAGCGAGCAATATCATCTGCCAAGCCGATAACTCTGGCGCTTTTTGTTCCCGGAGCTGGCTCCAACTCATAAAGTGTGACCACCGGTCCGGGGCGAACTTTAACAATCTTGCCATTGACCCCGAATTCCTGCAACACGCCCTCCAACTCACCGGCGATTCTCTCAAGCTCTTTTTGATTAACATTTTCTGCCTTATCCTTACTTTTGGAGAGCAGATTAATATCCGGAAAACGATAGCCGTCGTCAACTTGTTTAGGTTTGGCGATTTTAATTGTTTCTTTTGCCTTCTCAGACGGGGCAGAAGTTTCTTCACGCACTTTTGGTTCCTTGCGAACTTTTGGCTCTCTTGTTTTGCGAGGAGTCGGCTCGGAAGAAAAGCTGAATTTTTCAAAAACAAAACGGCAACCTTTAGCGCACCCTCTGGCAACAAAAGCAACGGCCGCGGCGATTTTTTTGCACACACGCCACCAACCGCCGAAAGTTATTCCGCAGGCAAGATTAAAAGAAACCAAGGCAACAAGAAATAAAACCGCCGCCAAAATATAATTTCCATAGCCAAAAGCATAAATACGGTTAAACAAGTTCATGCCCTGCTCGGCAAAAAATCTGCCGACAGCGCCCCCGGTCTTAAAGCCATTGATGTGGGGAATAACCAAAGCTAGAGAGGTAGCAAAAGAAAAATTGCCCAAGATAAAAGCAAACAAACGCCAATAAGGGCACACCATTTCTCTCAAGCGCAAAAATCCATAACCCCAAATAACAGGGGCGATAAGAAACAACGGCAGTGCCACACCCCACCAAGTGAGGATAACATCGGCATTTTTGGCACCATAAAGCCCCAGCCAATTAGCGGCCGGTTTGGTTGTGGCATTACTAAAACTTGGATCATAGAAATGATACCCCAAACAGCTGATAATAAGGCTGATTACCCACAACATCAACAACGCGCCAAACAGACGCCGACAAAGCTTTTTCCACCAGGTTTGTTCTTTTTTCTTACGTTTTGCCATAGTTCTCACAAATCCATAAAACAGACTCTCAATTATGAGAGATAATAGCGCCAAATTCTCAATATTCTCTTAACAAATAAGGATTAAAACTTGACTTTTGGCAATTAACGGATAAAGCTTTATAAGCTGTTTAATAACAAGGATATGGATTTATGACTAAAGCTTTTGTTTTTCCCGGCCAGGGTTCACAATTCATTGGCATGGGAAAAGAACTGGCCGATAATTTTTCATCGGCAAAAGAAGTTTTTAGTGAGGTCAATGAAGCTCTGCACCAAGATTTATTCAAACTCATGGTTGAAGGTCCCGAACATGAGCTGACCCTCACGGCCAACGCCCAGCCGGCACTAATGGCGCACTCTATGGCGGTGGTTAGAATTTTAGAAAAAGATTTCAAAATCAACTTAAGAGATCATGCAACTTTTGTTGCCGGTCACTCTTTGGGCGAATATTCTGCGGCCTGTGCTGCGGGAGTTTTCTCACTGACAGACACGGCCAAACTGCTCCGCACCCGCGGCGACGCCATGCAAAAGGCTGTTCCTGTCGGGGTCGGAGGAATGGCGGCGGTTATCGGCGCAGCTTATACGGATGTTGTTGCTCTGGCGGAAGCCTGCAGTGACAACGGCCGCTACGTCTGCGTCGCCGCCAACGACAACGCCGAAGGACAAGTTGTGCTCTCTGGCCACATGGAGGCCATAGAAAAAGCTGTAGAAATAGCCTCTGAGTTTGGTGCCAAACGCTGCATCAAACTACCGGTCAGCGCACCGTTCCACAGCCCGCTAATGAAACCGGCGCAAACGGTTATGGCCGCAGCGCTAAAAGAGGTTAAGGCCCAAGAGCCGCAAATAGCTCTGATTTCAAACGTGGCAGCTTCGGCAGTCAAAACCAAAGATGAAATTATTCAAAATCTGATAAACCAAGTCACGGATTCTGTCCGTTGGAGAGAAACCCTAGACTGGATGAGCGAGCAAGGCGTGGATGAAGTATTTGAACTCGGCGCCGGCAAAGTTCTCTCCGGCATCATTAAAAGAAGCCACAAAGAAATGAACGCATCTTCCATCGGCACCATTGCCGAGATTGAAGAGCTCGCCAACCATTTGAGCAAATAAGAAAGGAAAACACAATGTTTGAATTACACGATAAAGTAGCCCTCATCACCGGTGCTGCCGGCGGCTTGGGCGATAAAATTGCCCGCACCTTGCACAAACAAGGCGCCACTTTGGCTCTGACAGATATGCGCCCTGAGCCGATGGAAAAATTAAAAGCCGAGCTTGGCGACAGAGTAGAAGTTTTCACCGCCAACTTGACCAACCCTGAAGATGTCAAAAATTTGGTTGCCAATGTTGAAGCTAAATTGGGTCGCATTGATATTTTGGTAAACAACGCCGGCCTGACTCGTGACAATTTGTTCATCCGCATGAGCGATGAAGATTGGCAGTTGGTATTGGATGTAAACCTTTCTGCCGGGTTCAAATTGGCAAAAGCAGCTGTCCGCGGCATGATGAAACGTCGTTTTGGCCGCATCATCGGTATTGCCTCTGTTGTTGGTGTCACCGGCAACGCCGGCCAGGCTAACTATGCAGCCTCCAAAGCAGGTATGATTGCCATGAACAAATGCTTGGCACAAGAAGTTGGTTCTCGCGGCATTACCGTAAACTCAATTGCACCGGGCTTCATTCGCACCCCGATGACCGATGTTTTGCCAGATGATGTTAAAGCAGCCCTTTTAGCCAAGATTCCTGAAGCCAAATTGGGTGAGGCACAGGATATCGCCAATGTTGTAGCTTTCTTAGCCAGCGATGAGGCTCAATACATCACCGGCCAGACCATCAACATCAACGGCGGTATGGCAATGATTTAGCAATTCTTGCAATGCACAAAAAAACGCTGCCTGGTTTCAGACAGCGTTTTTTATTGCAATCAGTCTTTACCAAGACCGAAGAAGTTCTTGATTTTCAACCATCGGCTCTTGCGGGGATGGTCAAAATCAACCAACTTTTTATCGATATCTCGGGGATAAAACCATCCTCCGATTTTCACCTCAGCACCCAAGAAACATTTTTTGCCCACACAAATTTTGATACAATTAGCATTTTCATCAACTTTATAAAGGATGACAAAACGATAATAGCCTCCAAACCCCGTTTTTCGTTGGCCAAACATCAACACGGCATTATTTGCCAGAACATAACAGTTTTGTAGTGATATTTTTTTCCAGCACTTAAGAGCCTGAGACCAGAAAAAGACACCGTTTTCAAGCTCCTTCAGATAAAGAGCTTCATCCGCTGACCCGAGCAACGGCTGAGCATAATCATAAGCCTCAAAACAATCGTTTCCGAGTGGGACAAGAATGATCTTTTCACCCCAAAATGAAGAGGCATCACTCAACAATACCAAGGCCCCCTGATACTCTTTTTGCATCAGGAATCTATTGGGATTGATAATAGACAACACAAACTTGTCATCACCAAGGGGCAAAACAAAATATATTCTAGCCCTTTCTGGAAAAAGCGGCCACCAATTACGGTTTCCGGCTGCTTCCATTTCCCCGAGAAGAATTTCCTTTTCTTCATAATAGACATACCACAGACCTTGCTGACAATAGATGATTTGCCCATGCAACAAGTCAACCTCAACGGTATTAACCGGAATGACCTGCCATTTGTCTTCAAGACGGCGATAGAAAGAGACTTTTTCATCACTCTCACCCACCAGCCATCCTATCTCAAGTTCTTTAGCATATACCCCGCAGGCAATTTCGGTAAAGGTTTGTGTGGCAAAATCTGCCTCATAAAGATGATACTTTCCATCTAGGAAAAGCAATCGATCGACATAAACATTTTCCATAATAGAAAATTTAATTGGTTTGACATAAAAATTATTTTTGAAACTTTTTTGTGCTACGCAGAAAACCTCTAGACGAGTTTTTACGAAAAGGTTGATATGTGAGGCGAATAATAAGATTTAAGGGTGGAAGTACCGGAGCGTACATCAGAGGTACGTGAGGACACTTCCATCCCGCAAAATCTTTGCCCCGCTTTCTAAAAGCTCGGATAGTGGATTTTATAGAGTGATTTTGAAGGCGAGGGAAATTTTAGTGTACATAGAGGTACATGAATTTCCCGAGACCGTACAAAATTGCTCTAGAAAACCTCTAGACGAGCTTTTATAGTTTGGCTGCAATCTCCTCAATCTCATAACACTCAATAAAGTCGCCTTTCTGAATGTCGTTGTAGTTTTCAAAGGAGATACCACACTCGTAGCCTTCTTTAACCTCTTTTACATCTTCCTTAAAGCGCTTGAGTTGGCCGATAGCACCATCATGAATAACCACATTGTCACGCAACAAGCGAATTTTGGCACCACGTCTGACCATACCTTCCGTAACCATACATCCACCGACTTTGCCGACGCCGGTAATATTATATACCTCGCGGATCTCGGCATAACCGAGCAATTTTTCTTTGAGTTCGGGCGAGAGCATACCTTCCAAACCTTTCTTGATGTCATCCAAAACATCATAAATGATGGAGTAATACTTAATCTCAACCCCGTCACGGCGAGCCATATCTCTGGCCAACGGATTGGCACGAACGTTAAAGCCGATAACCAAAGCATGAGAAGCTTTTGCCAAAGAAATATCTGACTCTGAAATCGGACCGACGGCAGAGTGCAAAACCTGCACGCTGACCTCCTCATTAGAGAGCTTATTAATGGTACCCTCAATTGCCTCAATAGAGCCTTGAACGTCGGCTTTGATAATAACCGGCAAATGCTTAACCTCGCCGGACTTAATCTTATCAAGCATCAGTTCCATCGCCGACTTGGCAGATTTAACCAATTTTGCCTCGCGCTCCTTGCGGATACGATATCCGGTAATTTCTTTGGCCTGGTTTTCATCAGCCACAACCACAAAATCATCACCGGCGGAAGGTGTTCCCTGCAAACCCAAGACCTCAACCGGAGTAGCAGGTTCAGCCTCTTGCACCTTTTGTCCGTTTTCATTAAACATAGCGCGAACACGTCCCCACTCCTTGCCGGCGATACAAATATCACCGACATGGAGAGTTCCGTTTTGCACCAAAACGGTAACCACGGTTCCGCGGCCTTTTTCCATCTTAGCCTCAATGACAGCACCTTCAGCCTTGCGGTTGGGATTAGCCTTCAAGTCAAGCATTTCTGCCTGCAGCAAAATAGCCTCAACCAATTTATCGATATTAATGCGTTTCTTGGCAGAAACTTCGGCACACAAACACTCACCGCCCATTTCCTCAACACCGATTCCGTGCTGGAGCAAAGCAGTTTTAACTTTCATCGGATCTGCACCGGGCAAATCAATTTTATTAATGGCAACCACAATCGGCACCTCTGCGGCCTGAGCATGGCGAATAGCCTCAATGGTCTGCGGCATAATGCCGTCATTGGCAGCCACCACCAAAACCACAATATCCGTCACCTTGGCGCCGCGAGCGCGCATCTCGGAGAATGCCTCGTGTCCGGGGGTATCAATAAAGGTGATTTTATCACCTGTCTTGACCGTAATCTGGTAAGCACCGATATGCTGGGTAATACCGCCGGCCTCTTTTGCCGCCACGTTGGTTTCACGCAAAGCATCAAGCAAAGAAGTCTTACCATGGTCAACGTGCCCCATAACCGTAACCACCGGAGGTCTGGGCCGCAGTTGGTCAGGTGTGTCTTCCTGATGCTGAATAACTTGCTCGACATCGCTGTCGGCCACACGTTTGAACTTATGTCCAAACTCCTCAACAACAATTTGAGCCGTATCGGCATCAATCGGCTGGTTAATGGTAGCCATAACGCCAAGAGCCATCAGTTTTTTAATAACATCAGCACTTTTCTCGGCCATACGGTTAGCCAATTCCTGCACGGTAATCACCTCAGGAATAACAACTTCCTTAATAACCTTTTCTTGCGGTTGCTGAACTTGCTGCACCGGCTTGGGCTGTTTTTTCTTATAGCGTCTGCGCGGACCGCCAAAACCATAATCATCATCGTCGTCATCATTCATGCCAATGGAATGGATGCTGATTTTGCTGTTTCTTCTTTGCGGCTCAAAGCTGCTTTTCATAATTTTTTTACGCTCGCGCTCAAACACCTCTTCTTTGCTGACAGAGCGATTAGATTTCTTATTTGATACCTCATCATCGTCATCATCAAAATCATCGTCATAATCTTTAGACTTTTTCTCCTTAGCCTTCTGTCGATTTTCAGCTTCAGCCTCAGCTTCGGCCTCTGCCTGAGCCGATGCAGCCTTAGCTGCAGCAGCTTTTGCCTCAGCCTCTTCCTTAGCCTTTTTAGCAGCGTTTGCGGCAGCTTCTTCAGCTTCCTTTTGGCGGCGTTCTTCCTCCTCTGCCTCTTTTTGCTTTTGGCGCAGGGCACTGCGTTCTTCTTCCTCTTGGCGGCGTTTATTTTCAAATTCTTTAGCCTCGGCAATCAAACGCAACTTTGCGGCTGTTTCCTCATCAATTTCGACTTTGGGTTCAGGCTTCACTGCGTTTGGCGTGATCACGCGTTTTTTGCGTACCTCGACCTGCACCACCTTTTTGCCGTCACGGTTTGAGCGAGCAGCATCGCTGACACCTTTAAGTGTCAAAGTAGACTTGCCTGATAATGTTAACTTGCCCTTGGTATTTTCTTCTGTCATCTTAAAAAATTTCTCCGTATTTTCATCCTAAAGTTATGAGTTCAGAAAATCAGCCAGTTTTCCAAACTCACGACTGACCATCTTAGACATTTCACCTTTCAAAAAGGCGGCATGAATTGTATTTACCTTATCAAGTGTTTGATCCAACTCCTCGCTTGTAAAGAGATTAAATATTTTCACATTTTGCGCCAAATGCACAATTTTCTGATGTCCGTCTTCAGCGGCATCTTTTGCTTCCAGCAAAAAGACGACCTTATCTTTTTTCAGAGCCTCTGCCACCTTATCCATGCCGGTGATGAGCACACCAGCCTTTCTGGCCAAAGAAACGGCATGCAAAGCAGACTGCCGCAACAAATCCTCGGCCACTTTTTCCAAATTTTCCATTGGTTTAACCTTTTGCTTGAGGCTTTTGGCAAAAAGATTAGCCGCCACCGCCTTATGCAAAAGAGCCGAAGAGTTGGAAACATAGACCCCCCTCCCCGGCAATTTATTTTTAAAATCAGGAATAACCACCGCATCCGGCCCCACCACAAACCTAAGCAATGTGCCCTTTTCAAGCACATTTCCGGTCACGATACATTTTCTGGTCACATCTTCCTGTTTCATAAACGCCTCAACTTCAGAAAGGAGTTCGGAGCAGCTTGCAACAAACTGCTCCCAACTCTTTCACAAGACTATTCTTGTGTAAACCAATGCTCACGAGCATTCATAATGATCTTATTGGCTTCTTGGATAGAAATTGTGTTTTCGCCCAAAATTTCAATAAGTTCATCAGCGGCCAAATCAGCCAAGTCATCAATTGTTTTAATGCCTTTTGCGGCCAGGGTCAAGAGCATGTCGCGATCCAAACCTTCAACAGCCTGAAGTTTATCGTCAATACCCAAGGTTTTGCTTTTCTCTTCAAACTCTTTATTGCGTTTTTCAACATACTCTTTTGCACGAGATTGCAGCTCTTTGGCCACATCCTCATCAAACCCTTCGATGTCTGCCAGTTCTTTCAAATCAACCATAGCGATTTCATCGACATTTGAAAAACCCTCGGCAATCAAGAGATGAGCAATCATCTCATCAACATCCAAAGCTTCCATAAAGCGCTGAGAACGAACTTTATTTTCATTCTTGCGACGCTCCTGTTCCTGTTCCTCGGTCAAGACATCAATATCGCACCCCAAGAGCTGGGAGGCCAACTTAACATTTTGTCCGCGGCGGCCGATGGCAATAGAAAATTGCTCTTGCGGCACAACAGCCTCAATACGATTATTTTCCTCATCAATAACCACTTTAACAACCTCTGCCGGAGCCAAAGCGCTGACAATATACTGGGCCTTATCCTCAGAATAAGGAACAATATCAATTTTCTCACCTTGCAGCTCGGTAACCACAGCCTGCACGCGAATACCACGCAAGCCGACACAAGCACCAACGGCATCTATTGTCACATCATCGGTTTTAACGGCGATTTTAGCCTTAGAACCCGGGTCTCTGGCCACGCCCATAATTTTAACGATTCCATCGTAGATTTCCGGCACTTCTGAAGTAAAGAGCTTAGCCAAGAATTCCGGACAAGTTCTAGACAAGAAGATTTGCGGACCCTTGTTCTCGCGACGAACGTCCAAAACATAAGCACGAACCCTATCCCCGTTTTTAAATTTCTCTCTGGGAATAATTTCATCGCGGCGCAAAATAGCCTCAGTCTTGCCAATATCCAGAATAACGTTTCCAAATTCGATTCTCTTAACCGTACCGTTGACAATGGTGCCGATTTTTTCTTTATATTCCTCAAACTGCTTATTGCGTTCAGCCTCACGAACTTTCTGCACGATAACCTGTTTTGCGGTCTGGGCGGCAATACGGCCAAAGTCAATCGGCGGCAGCTGATCAATCAAAAACTCGCCGACCTTGATTTTGGGGTCATATGCCTTGGCATCATCCAAACAAATCTGAGCAGATTCGTTTTCAATCTCGGCATCATTCTCAACCACCTCCCGATATCTGGCCATGCTGATGGCGCCTGTCTTACGGTCGATATGAGCGCGAATATCATGCTCAAAACCATATTTAGAACGTGCTGCCTTTTGAATAGCGATTTCCATTGCTTCAAACACATCGTCACGATCAATATTTTTCTCGCGGGCTACGGTATCTGCCACCAAAACAATTTCGGGTCTCGGCATATTTTCAGTATTTTCCATTTTTTCCTCGTTTTTTATTGTTACGATCAAAGTTCTGTTTCAGATGCATCTGCGGCAGCCTCAGCCAGCAGTTCATCAGTTAAAATAAGTTTAGCTTTTGAAACCAGCTCATAGGGAATGACAAATTCCTGCCCATCCATATCAAAAAAGATATTTTGCCCATCACCAACCTTAAGGATTCGGCCCTTAAAGCGTTTGCGGCCGGCAACTTCGCCGCTGGTTTCGATTCTTGCCTCATAGCCGGAAAAACGCTCAAAATTTTCCAGCTTGGTCAAAGGCCTGTCAAGCCCCGGAGAGCTAACTTCCAAAGAATACTCTCCCTCAATGGGGTCTGCCTCGTCTAAAACCTGAGAGATTGCACGGCTGACGGTGGCACAATCATCAACCACCAAATTTTTGCGATCTTTGCGTTCAATCATCACCTGCAGGGTTGGATTCTTGGTGCCGATGGTTTTAATCCGAACGACCTCAAACCCAAGGCCCTCGACCACTGGGGTCAAAAGTTTCTCAAGCGGATGCGCCTCTGGCATAGCGATTCTCCTAATTTTTTTAACAAAAGAGCGGGGCTTTTTGCCCCGCTCATCTAATATCAATTATAATTATGCGAACTGTATAACAGAAAACTTTTTAAAAATCCAGCATTTTTTTATCCATCCTCCAAATGGAGCAAAACAGAAACGGAGATAAGAGTTGCAATCAATGCCGGAGTAGACACGGCCAACCCGACGGGGATATAGCCGTTGATACCAAAAGCATATACAAGTTGGGTCAAGAAGTAGACAATAAACCCGGTAGAGATACCGCCCACAATCAAAAACATGACCCCGCCACGGCGGTTGTTCGGACGCAAAGCAAAGACAGCGGCCACCAGCACCATGGCACACAGCAAGAAAGGCGAAACCAGCAAAGAAAGATACCGCAGACGGTGGCGTTGAGCAGAGAACCCGGACATTTCGTAAAAATGGATAGTATCGGGCAAATCCCAAAAAGAAATAGATTCCGGCTCCACAAAATTTTCCTTAATCCGTTCTATATCAAGAACAGTCTTATACTTCAGACTATTTTTAACCTCTGTCGGATGTCCGGCCCTAAAAATCCTAACATCGCGCAAATCAAAAAATCCGTCTTTCAGCGTTCCGACATAAGCCTCGATTCTTCTTCCCGGCTGGGAGTGGCGGTCCATCTCCAAAATCGTCACGCCGCGCAGCAACAGCTCGCCCTTTTCTTGGCGCAAAGACTTGGCCTGCAAAACCATCACATTGTTTTCATCAATGGCTTCCCTGATCCAAAGTCCCTTATCAGAGAACAACACCGCTTTTGGGTTTCTGGTTTTCAGGCGATATTCAAGCGTTTCATACAAGTCATACATATTGGCGGCCACCGGATTAACCAATGTCACATTGATAACGCCGATAAGAAAAGTCGTGACCAACACCGGCAAAAGGAACCCCCAGATAGACACTCCGGCAGCGCGCATAATCACAAATTCATTACTTTTGCTAAGCTTCCAAAAAGTGACCATGGAAGCAATCATAACCACAAAGGGAAAAACCATCTCAATGGTTTTTGGCATTTTGGTAATGGCAAGCTCCAAAACAAACCAAAAGCTCACATCTTCTCGGCCGGAGGTGCGGCGCAAAAGTTCCACCACCTCAAAAAGCATAATCACGCTCAAAACCATCAGCAAAACAGCAAAGAAATTAAACAAGATTTGCCTGGTCAGATATCGTCCGAGAATAGATGTAGGTTTCATGTTCTTACTTCTAGAATTAAAACATAGGCATAAGTTATCCGCAAAAACACCTCTTGGCAATAGTTTTTATCAAGCAGTTAGAACAGTTTCAAGATTGATTGGCTGGCCTGGCTGGCAAGGGATAAGGAGTTAATCGCTAATTGCTGGCGGGTTTGCAAGGCCAGCATATTGGCAGATTCCTCGTTCATATCCATCCGCCAAGGTCAATTTATCCGCCCCTTCAGTCAATACATTTATCAAGCTCTCGGTAAAATCCTGGCGCGTGGTGATGATATTGTAATTATTCCCTAGCTCCGAGGAATAATTGCGGATAGTATTTATGGCAGATGTCAGCTCTTCTATGGACTTATTGATATCTCCTTGGGTCTGCCACTCAAATGTCTTAAAGCCCAAAGCCTGGGTGCTCATGTCTTTGCCCTGCACCTCGAGTGCCGCAGTGTTTTCTTCATTGAATTTCACACTTAACTTATCTGTTTGCAGCAAATTTATGCCTTTATAC
>CASERH010000005.1 GCA_949290295.1 uncultured Pseudomonadota bacterium
CGCGGGAGAGTAAGTCGTCGCCAGATCTTCCAAACACACTCCCTCCCTTGTTTATGTTTGTTGTTCCCTCCCTTGATACCATCAAGGGAGGATTTTTTTTGCTCAGAATACACATCGCTGCATCAATTCTAACAGTGTCTTCAATAAATCAATAAGATTGAATACCCGTAGCGAATATTTACGTATCAGTGAAATTTGTACTTGCAATTTGGTTGTGTTTTTGTAATACACAAATAAAAAGTTGTGCACAAAATAAAATAAACGTAAAAAGTGTGGTATAGTATGGATGAAAAAACGATCCCTCTAAGTCCTGAACAAAAAAAGAGAATAGGGTCCAAAATCAAACAACGCCGGATAGAGAAAAACTATTCTCTGGAAGACTTTGCCGCTGAAGTACATATGTCAATTGAGGCTCTGGCTAATATGGAAGCCGGAGATTTTGAGCTTTATGACGATATAACATCTCCGACTAAGCACTGAATTTTTTCATAAAAGTCAGCAATGCAGGTAGTTTATTGAACTCACTTAGCGGCTCGGATATAAAATCCTTTTCCATATCTAAAGCCCAAATGCTCGGCTGTTGATTGGCAATTTCTCGGCCCAACACGATATTGTCATGGTGACGAATCAGTCTATTACGCAACTGTTCAATTTCTGCGATGTGGCTTTTCAGCAAGCCATTTCTTTGTGCATATGCGGCTGTATAGTATTTGATGGTAAGGAGCGAAAGATAGACGAACAATATACACCAAAGAGAAACCACCGCAGCCATAATAAGAACAGAAAATAAGATAAACAAACACCCCAAAGCCTTGAGTAGAATTTGCAACCACAGTTTTTGTGGATCCTGAGAGAAGATAATGATTCCACTAATGGAGATTAGCGTTGAAATAAGCAACACACCAAAAGTCTGAGCTATATTTATAGCAAACAAACTAATGAACAATTCGCCCAAGAAAAGCATACTCAGACTAAAGAAAAGATATCCGCTGTTTAGTTTAGTCAAAAACTTAAACAATGATTGGCGCAGATCCTTCTCTATTTCTTTGGCAGCTCTTTTAATCTTGAGTGCAGAATTTTTACTAACATTAAAGACAGGTTCATCCTGCGTAAACAAGTAGTGAATAGCTTTTTGTTCAGATTTATTGAGAGATTTAAGGTCATCTGTCCGCTTTATCAACAAGAGCGTATCATCGGCTTGTTGGATATCAATAATATTTTTGCGGTACAAGTCTAATAAGAAGCCTCCGAAAGATTTCAAATCGTAACGATTAAAAGCCAAATATCTCAGCATAACCGGTGTTTTTTTCAGAGCTACCTTCAGCTGGCCTTTATTGGCACGAATATATTTCCAAGAAATAATAAAAGATAGAGCAATTGCCACAAAAGTGAGCAAGCTGACATACACATCGGCATTTTTTTCAAAGGTATTGAGTAACCGTTTGTCCCAAGTTGGCGGCAGAACGACATCTTCTGGTAGAGAAACAACCAAATGCAGGCCTTCACCGATAAAGAGCGGTCTTTGGACAGCATATCCCGCGGTCTTTGGACAGCATATCCCCAAGTATCAGGTGAAGGATTGATTAAGACAACCTCTTGAGAACTAAGGTTTTGAGGGTGCCCGATAAGAATTTCTTGTCCAAGCGGCTTTTTCCCCATCGGAAGAGAAAGCGTTGCTCCGGCTCTGGCGATGACAAGATTCCAAAAGCTTCCCGTAACATCCCAATAAAATTCCTGAAAATCTCCGTAATTCCACAACAAATTGTCTGCCAAATATTCAAATTTATAAGTATACACGCCAGGTTCCAAAGTGTAATTTTCCCGAGGAATAAGATAAACACTATTTCCGTTTTCAAGCAATTTATAAGGAACAGCTTGCTCATTAACGGAGACATTGATAAGAGTGTAGTTAATTGGATGCCGTTTATTATCACGAGAAACAATATCCTTAGGCAATATCTTTGTCAGGCCGTTACGAAGTTTCTTCCCATTAGCAACAACGACAATAGTGTCTGTAAATTTAGTTACTCCGTCTGGGAGAATTTCAATATTGGTCATAAGATATGGAATGTGTTCAAGAGCGGGAACAACGGTGTTTTTTCCATCTGGGGGAAGATTGGTTCTAATAGTTGGAATATTTGGCATATCCCACTGCTTTTGTTGTTGTTTTGAAGTGTCAAAAATTTGAGGAGCAGCCAAATCATTGCGTTGTAACTGAGACTGTTGTCCATCAAGACGTTTGAGGGCATTGTCATAAATTTTTTGAAAAATTCCTTTTTGAGCTTCTTTTTGTGCTTGCAAGACGGTGTCACTGGGCTGTACGTCAGATGCTTTAGTCTTGACCTCATCTCGAGGCTGGATAACTGTTTTTTTTAAGCGTTCGTCCAAAAAGTCAGTGAGTTCCTCTTCCGTAATTGCGTGAACTTTCATTGGTGACGGTTTGGGCAATTCCGCCTTTGGTAATTGGCTCTGATCAAAAATTTCAGTAACCTTAGCTAGCGAAGCGTGAGCGTTCCACAGTAAGCTGAAACAAATTGCAAGAAAAAGTTTTTTCATAAAATGCACTCTTTGTTAACGAATAAAAGATAATTGCATTATAAATTAAAGTTATTAAAAAGTTATAAATTACAAAACAAGGAGATTCATTATGACAAATGTTGCAGCCATTATTCTTGGAGCCGGTAAGGGAACTCGTATGAAGTCAGATTTACCTAAGGTTTTAATGCCGGTTGATGGCAAACCGATGATCCGTCATATTATCGATACGCTTGAAGAGCTAAAGGCCGATAAAATTGTCACCGTAGTTGCACCCGATGGAGATCTGGTCAAAAAAGAAGTGGCTCCGTATCCGACATGTGTACAAGAAAAACAGCTGGGAACCGGACATGCTGTTTGCTCAGCCAGAGGAGAACTGTGCGGGTATAAAGGAGATGTGCTGGTAATTTTTGGAGATCAGCCCTTATATACCAAAGAAACGATGAAAAAGCTTCTAAAAAAGAGAGCCGAAGGCTACTCTGTAGTTTGTTTAGGCTTCCGCCCCAAAGATCCTGCTCGTTATGGGCGCTTGATTATGAATAACGGAAATTTGGAGCGTATTGTTGAATATAAAGATGCCACAGAAGAAGAAAGAGCTATCAACTTCTGCAATTCTGGAATGATGTGCTTTGATGGAGAAAAATTGTTTGAAATTTTGGGCGCTATCAGTAATGAAAACGCAGCAGGTGAGTATTATCTTACCGATGCAGTTGAGGTTGCTCTGCGAATGGGGCTCAAGTGCAGCGCAGTTGAGTGCCCGGTCGAGGAGGCATCCGCAGCAAATACATTGGAAGAATTAGCCTACTTGGAAGAGCTTGTAAAACAAAGAAAAGCTCAAAAAGGAAAATAATGAGTTTTATACGAAGATATTGGTTTGGTCTGACACTTAGTGTGATTGTATTTATTTTTTGCATACTTTTTAGTTTAGTTTTGCTTTCACCTAGGCAAGATATGCAAAAAAGAGGCTTTATTCCGTGCACGGAAGCCATGGCAAAACAGTTGCTTTCTTGTGAAAATGAAGTGTTTTGTTCTCTTTCGGTGATCATCCAAAACAGCTGGTGTGATATAAAAGTCGTCGGCCGAGGAGTAAAAAATTGGGCAGGGGGGCAGCAGGAAACGCCATGGGGAAACTATATTTTTACACCCAAGCTTCCGACCGATGAGCTTTTTGATGAAGATGCCCGAATAGAGTATCTAAAACAAACGCCGGATATAGAAGCAGAAATGCAGCGTTTACATGAGTTAAATAAGGAGTTAGAAGATGCAGAATATAAAGAACCGGAAATCACCCCAGAACAGCAACCACAAGAATTGCTCAAAGACTGAAGTGCCGGCCTGGGATCTGAGTGACTTATATAAAGGTATTAAAGACCCTCAGATAGAAAAAGATTTAGAAACTTATAAACGCCAAAATAAAAAGTTAGCTAAAGATTATAAAGGAAAAATAGCTTCCATAAATGGGGAGGACTTTTACCAATCATTGCAGTTGGTTGAAAAAAATAGTGTGCTGGGTAGTAAATTGGCGGTATTTGCCTACCTCAATATGGTCACCCAAATGAAGAATCAAGAAGCAGTAGCTTTTTACCAAAATCTTGATGAAAAGATGACCGAATACAGCAAACCCTCAATCTTCTATACTTTGGAGATTAACCAATTATCGGATTCTAAATTTAAGGAATTGTTGAAAGACAAAAAGGTCAAAGCATATAAGCCCTTTTTAGAGCGTGTTCGCCGTTTTAAAGCTCATGAATTGCCAGAAGCGCAAGAAGCTATATTCTTAGATAAGTCGGTAACATCTGGCTCAGCCTGGCGGCGTTTGTATGATGAACATTCAGCCAAACTTGTTTATACCGTAGATGGCAAGAATTATAACGATGCCGAGATCTCAAAGCTTATGCAGGATAAGGACCCTAAAGTCAGAGAAAAGGCGGGGAAAGAATTAAATAGAGTAAGCAAAGAAAATGCAAGCTTGTTTACATTTATTTATAATATGATTGTCAAAGATAAAGCCATAGGCGATTCGCACAGAGGATATAAAACTCCCGTAGCCGCCCGCAACTTAGACAATCAAGTTGATGAAAAAGCGCTTTCTGCCCTGGTAAGCTCCGTCCGTGCTCAATATGATAACATATCAGACCGTTTTTATAAGCTAAAAGCCAAATGGCTCGGCGTTAAAAAGATTCAATATTGGGACAGGAATGCGCCTTTGCCGTTTTCTGACGACAAGCACTATAGCTGGGAAGAAAGCGTAAAAATAGTTCTGGAAGCATACAAACGTTTTTCTCCCAAGTGGCAAAAATTAGCCTTGCCATTTTTTGATGCCGAGCATTCTTGGATAGATGTCCCGCCAAGAGACGGAAAACGCAGCGGTGCCTTTGCCATGCCGTTGCCTGACAAATTTCACCCGTATTTAATGCTGAATTTTGTCGGTAAACAAAATGATGTTTTGACTTTGGCTCACGAGTTGGGGCATGGCTGCCACATGCGCTTAAGTATCAAACAAGGAGAACTAAATGATGATACTCCGATGATTTTAGCAGAGGTAGCCTCCGTTTTTGCCGAGATGATGACGTTTCAGTCCCTGCTAGCAGGCTTAGAGGATGATAAGGCTAAATTATGCTTAATCGCCGGCAAGGTAAATGATATGATAAATACGTCTTTGCGGCAAATAGCTTTCCATTGTTTTGAAACCAGGGTTCATGCCGAGCGCCAAAAAGGAGAACTTTCGCCCGAGCGGATAGAGGAAATCTGGCTTGAGGAAATGCAAACCAGTCTTGGTGAGCATGTGGTTGTTGACGAGAACAGTCGTTATATTTGGTCAATCGTCAGCCACTTTTTCCATAGCCCGTTTTATGTATATGCATATTCCTTTGCCGATTGTCTGGTAAATTCGTTGTACCAGGTATATCAAGAAGGCAGTGTTAAGGACTTTCCGGAAAAATATATGCAGATGCTCTCAGAGACCGGTGTTAAGAGATATGATGAACTGTTAAAACCCTTCGGTCTTGATGCCAAGAGCCCTGAATTTTGGAATAAGGGGCTGAGTCTGATTTCTTCCTATATTGATGAGCTGGAAAGACTTGATAAAAAATTAAGCAAAGCAGGATTAATATAGCCTGGAACAGAGCCAAAAAAAGGAGGATTGACATCATGTTTTGAGTCTGCTAACCTAGAAATAGGTGTGGAGGTGTGTGATGTTTGGAAGGATCCTATTGGCGGTGGCCATTTTATGGGGCGGTATTGCAGATTTGCATGCACGCACCTACTATTTACCAGATTATCAAAAGGCATTTATTTATGGCGGGCGCATGGAAACGGTTGATAGTCGCCCCGATTTGGTAAGGACCTGCGAGACGTTTGGACTCTTTTCTGCCGGTAACCGCCCTGCAGATGAAGAGTGTGTACTGGCCAATTCTCCTCTTCCTGGTTTAACATGCTATTCGTGCACCGGCTGCTCAAGCAACTACATTTATGATAGCAGCAACTGTTCCGGAGAATATACTGTTTCGGGGGATGTCTGCGGAAATAAATATACAAAATGTATTTGTAATCCGGAAAAATATCCAGGCACATCATCAGGCAGCGGTTGTCCTGAAGGCCAAAAAGCAGACATGAACAACGCCTGCACCAATAAATCTGATAACCAAACAGTATACCAATGCATAGAAGATCCGTGTTACAGCTTTATGTCCGAAAGTACCTGTAAGATTAGTGGCGGGTATTGTCGTCTCTCGTCAACCTGCTCGGGAAAGTGTGAAAGCTGCGACAGCGACACTTGTAGTTGGACGGGAAATCTGATGTATCCGGCCTGTGAGGATGGGTGCGACACTAATGGATCAATAGAGGGATGCCCATCCAGATGCAAAACAGGATGCCGAACCAAAACTTGTCCGGAGGGCCAGAAACTTGAAGACGACGCTTGTGTTAATATGAGCTGTTCTGAGGCGGCCGTGGCCTATGGATATACGGCAGTGAGCTCAGCGACGGAGCTTGAAACAGCAATGGCGAGTAGTTCTTTACCAATAGCAATGGTGGATAATATTTCTGTGGATGGCTACGTTTCTTTATCTAAAAATATATATAGCCCAGCATATCTATACAGCCAAGACAATCAAAAATTTATCGGTTGTAGGGGAGAGCAAACTCCAATATTAACGATGGATGAGTTAATCACCACAAACAATATAACAATATATCCAGATATACAAGCGTCTTCCAACACTTCATCGTTAAGGAATAATCTAATATTTTATGGAGATGTGAAGATTGACTGGGATAGCACGCCATATAACGCGAGTACCAAAACATATGAGCAAAGAAATGCAGATTTCTACGGTAATTTAGCAACTTCAGGAAGTGATTTTTACGGCCGAGCCATATTGAATTTGCACGGGGCAGGAAAGCAATATAATGTTGTAAGTCTTCCTTATATATCCAATGTTGATAACGGGGTGACGCTGTATGCAAACTATGCGGGGTGTTCTGGTGAAGACACCACAATACATCTGGCCAAAGGAGCCACCTACAGAAGCGGTTGTACACACACGGCAACGGAGGATACAGTCATCACTCTCAAGACAGCAGATGGGGATGATTGCGGAGCTATGCCTGTGTCGATTTCTTGCCCTGAAGACAATGATATATACAGTTGTAGAGGAAAGTTGACACGAAGTTGCCCGACTTGCCAAGAGTTTGTAAAATCCAAATATGGAAAAATCAGTAGCTATGCTCTGGTTTCAACTGAGGAAGAATTTAAAACAGCAATGGCTGCTAAAAAGACTGTCATTTTATTGAATGATATTCGCATAAGCAATTCAACAGTTGTCAGTGGCTATATCTATTCTCCGCAATATCTCTTGGGTAATAATGATGTTAATGGAGATATTTGCGGCACAGATAATTTTGAAATCAGGGCCGATGAGTTGTATATAAACAATGCAACTATTTATGCGGATGTTGTCGCCGAAAACCCGCTAACATTAAGTGGCACAAATTATCTTCGCGGGGATATTTCATTTGACTGGGTAAGAAGTTCAGGAAGCAACCCCACGACCTATCTCTACGGAGATGTAAAAAGTGACAATGGTGGTTTTTATGACTATAATGGAAAATTATACATTTATGGAGAATTCCCGACGCAAAATTATATAGATGATTTTGGCGGAGGTACCATTTATGTAAATAACCCCAATATCGTGTTTGATGATCCGGAGTGCAGAAGTAACTGTACATTTATCCTCAAAAAGGGTGTAAAGATGAAGATATACGACTATACTCTGACAGCAACTCAGGATAACACGACCATTTACGCCAATGATGAGTATGTACTGCCAGCAAGCTGTCCTGCAGATGGTAGCTATGGTCCTAAATGTAGTGGTGCCATGGAGAGCAGCTGCGGA
Source organism: uncultured Pseudomonadota bacterium (assembly GCA_949290295.1). Classification (GTDB taxonomy): domain Bacteria; phylum Pseudomonadota; class Alphaproteobacteria; order RF32; family CAG-239; genus CAZU01. Next base: position 7,935 of record CASERH010000005.1, read on the forward strand.
GCAGGGGTGGTCGCATGCTTAGAAAATGAATATAGCTGTGGGGAATGCCCGATAAAATGCTCTGAGCGATACAAGCTTGTCTCGACGACATCCGGGTTGTTAGCGGCAAAAGGCGACGGGCCGGTATACCTAACGCAAGATATTAGTTATAGCGGATCAGTAAACCTGAGCGGAGCGCTAATCCATTCAGCATCTTCAGTATGTCCTGATGAATATAACACCATGGCCACACTAACGATTGACAGGCTGACCGCAACAGACCCAAGTGTAAGCTTCTATCTCCCTACCAAAATTAATAAGGTGGAAGCAAACATAGCTGGAACAGGTTTTAACATTGATGTACACGGAACCACATGTGATATAGGAGAAATAGTAGCCGATGGTACAGATATGACAAACTACCTGCAAGCATTTGATGGGGCAACAATAACCGTTGATAAGTTAACCATAAGTAACGAGCGAGAAGATGATGCTATGGATCACTACTACTACATGACGTCATCAAACTGCTCACTGATAGACATAAAAAGTGCAACGGTTAGTTATAATGATTTGACAGATTCTGTAACGTTCAACTTTGCAGCCTCAAAGAACAGCCGCATAAAATACAGTGATAGTCTGTACAGCTATTCTCCGGTGTGTAGTCTAAATGATACGGTGGACGGAACATCTGAGGTGTCGCATACGGTTAGCAATCGTCCGGCACTGTGTGGAATATAAAGCAGTAAGTACCACGGAGGAATTCGCTTTTGAGCTAATTCCTCCGTTCAAAAATTTCTTTTGCTGACTGCATATATGATTCTGATGCTTCTCCGTTTCCTGCGTAGCCAACGGAATAGCGCCGAACTTTAAACCCATGAGGATTGTGGCTGTAAGTGGCTTTTTCGGTGTCATCATTGTAGTCCTCGTACATAACCCGCAGATAGGCTCGCCAAATAGCTTTTGCCGGCTGAGGATGTGCAGAGGTTGTTGTGGTGGTTGTAAATTGTGCGGCCCAAAGATCTGAGGTGAGCTGTCTAACCCATTCGACATTGACTTTTCTAACCATTCCCATAGCCATAAGTTTTGCCATTTGTTCATAATCCATCTTATAAATGAACTGTTGATATACGCCTAAAGACGAAAGTTGATAAAATTCAGAGCTTGTGTCCCAGCGATAGGCAAGGTCAGCATAGGAGTAAGGGATTTCATGCCGCAAGGTAATATAACGAGAAATCGCATTCTCGGTCAAAAGATTTTCAGGTGAGGCGGATATTTCTGCTCTTTGGACATTTCGCAAGCTACTATTATATTCCTGAGCCTCATAAAGAGAAGGTTTAGAAACCTTTTGCGGCAGGAGCAGATAGATTGTCATTGTCAACATGATGGTAATAGATAGGCTAAATACGGCACAAATAACCATAATACGCGAAGCCCAGAGGTATCTACGTTCGGGATAGGCATCAACATGTACATCCAGCGGAAACTTGCCTAAAACATCAGGGCTTTTTTTATCCTTAAAACGAAACAAGAGGGAAAACCATTCTGGCATCGGTCATCCTCGCTAATAGGCATATTTTTGAGAGCGAACATCTTTGGCCGTGTTAAGGTAGCTTTCCGGCTCATCCGGAGTTCCAACATAAGAGAGAGAATAATTCAGGACCAAAAAGCCAAAGGGATTAAGCTCTCTTTGCCGTCTATTGGCGTAGTTAATGTTGGTAAAGGCTACACGCAAATAAGCTCTCCAAATGTTAACAATAGGGGTCGTCTCTCCCGGATAGTAGTCCATAGTGATGAATTGAGCCTGCCATAAACCTTTAGTCATAGGGCGTATCCATTCGACCTCGACCATTCTGACTAGAGAGCGCATTCGAAACTGCATAATATTATTTTGAGCATCATTGGTAGTAAAATTTTGAAAGACAGCCCGAGTAGAAAGCCAGTACAGTCTGGAGCCTGGGGCCCAACGAGTTACAAGTTCATCGTAATCATTGCTAATGACGTGCCGCAGCATGATATATTCTTCTATGTATTGTTCGGCAATCAAATCCTGTACGGGAACGGTTTTTTCTTGAACATCGGTAAGTTCCAGCTGGCTGAAATAATTATTAGGTTGCAGCAATCTGGGAAAAGCGCTGCGCTGTGGCAGTAGGAGGTAGACAGTGGAAGCGAGCATCATAGAGAAACAAATACTGATACAAGCAAAAATGACTAAAATTCTGGATGCCCAGAGATACCTGCGTTCAGGCATAGCTCTTGTATGTACACGTTCTGGAAACGCACCAAGCACATCAGGGCTTTCTTTTTCACGATATTTGAATACGGTTTGCAGAATGTCTAGCATCGATTCCTCAAGATGTGGTTGAAGCGTATTTACATATATGATGGCATAAAAACTTATCTATTTTATTAAAATTTATACAACAAAGTTGAATAAAAGCAAATAAATACTGTTAATATCCAAAATATTGATATAATCTCCAAACATAGATAAGTGTATTTATGGGAATATGTTATGAAAAAGACACTACTTACTTTGTTTATGGCTATATTGGCCCTTGGCGCATGCTCATCACAAGAAAATGCAAAGGTTTCAAATGCGTTGGCGGTTCCGGCGCCGGTCGCCTATACGGATTGGGATCGGGCGATTCGTGTGGATACGGATATGCAGACGATGTATGCCGCCACGCCGCGCAAAATAGAAAAACCGATAGATATGTATATGGCAATGGCCTTGGCTTTGAAATATAACTACACACGCAGGGTTGTCAGCTATCAACAAAGTTTGGTAGAGGTTGGAAAATCACCGGCCAATAGATTGCCTGAGATATTCTCTTCAGCCGGTTATGTTAATACGGCCAACCATTCAGCCATGGATTCCGAGCTGAAATTAGCGTGGAATATTTTGGATGTGGGAACTGTTTACTATCAGACCCAAGATGCCAAATTTCAATCAGGTGTTGCCTATGAGCAAAGCCGCAAGGTTATTCACAACCTCCTGCAAGAAACAAGGGTTTTATATTGGAAGACCTTGACAGCGCAAAGGCTGCTGCCAACCATTGATGATATGATAGAATATATGACCCTGGAGGTAGATGAGTTAAACGCCAGAGCTAAGGAATTAAGCGAGCAGGGTCAGGCTTTAAGTATGCCGGACTTGGTCAAAAAACGTAAATATATGGAATCAGTAAAACAGCTCTCTGCCATCAAGAGAGATTTAGAAACAGCGCAAGTCCGTTTAGCCTCATTAATGGGCTTCCATCCGTCAACGGAGTTTAAGCTAGTCGGCAAGGAGTATGGAAACTTTGAATTACCAGACATCAAGAGCTCACTTTCCGAGATGGAGTGGTTGGCCCTCACCAATCGTCCGGAATTGAGAGTTCGCGATATGGTCACCAATGTTGAGGAGGTTAAGGCCTCATTTAAGGTTCTGCAAGATCCGGGCTTGGCCAAATACAAGAGCGATCCCTCCTATTATAATCGCCTATGGGCACAAAAAGCGCAAAAGTTGGGCTTGAGTATTTTTGAAAATATGAGAAACCCGAGCGCCTCTGATTTGGAAACCTTGCGCCGCCAGAGAATGACCAATTTGGTTTTGAGCCAGGTCTATGTTGCTTGGGCACGCTATATGTCGGCTTTGGAAGATTACGAAATTAGCCATGAGCTGGCCAATGTATCGGAGGATATCGCTGAAGATACAACCATCAAGGACGGTAGTCGTGCGGAAAATAGCCAACTGGAAGCAGCCCGCGCCATAGAAGATGAGGCTAAGGCGATGTTGGCTTATGTCGATTTACAGGATTCGCTGGGCAATTTGTATTCAAGCTTAGGTATGGATGCGATTCCCTATTACATGTTGGGGGAGAAGCCGTCCAAAATAGCCGTTTACTTGAGAGGAGTTCTAGAAAAATGGCGGCAGGGAGATTTCTTGCCGGATAATCGTCCTTATTTGCTGGATGTCCCGACCAAGCGCCCGCCGGTAAACTTGTCATCAGCACGCCTGATGCCGGATGTTAGTGTCGAAAGCGGCCAAAGAATCGAGATCACGATTCCTGATGCCATCTTCAACAAAATGGACTTTTCGGGCAAAACAATTATCAAGGCCGGGCTGATAGATGATTCGCCTCTGCCGGATTGGCTGTTTTTTGATGAAAAGACCAAAACCTTTTCCGGCACGGCTATGCCCGGAGCCAAAGGAGAGTACGAGATAAAAGTATATGTGGCCGATGAGCAAGGCACCACGGGATACTTGACATTTAAGATAAAAATTGTGGATGTCTATGTTCCCTCTTTGCAGGTAACCGGCCTAACTCCCGGGCGCAAGGCAACGGTTTTGAAACGCTGTATCGGCCCACAATGTACGGATGAATACATAGAGGAAACCATTATCGGGGAAGACGTCGTAACCGAGCCTCATACCGGGCAATAATATTTTCCAAATCCGATTCGAAAAAAAGACTCCAACAAGACGGAGTCTTTTTTTGAGGATTCTCGTGGCGGGGTGCAAAAGACTCGTGTGTCTGGAGTCGTTAATAAGTTGTGAAAATGGGCAAATTAATTGCTTAAATAGGCTAAAAAATAGACACATTTTCAACAAAGGAAATTTGTTAAGAGATTTATCCACGGGGATAAAAATTTTTTATGACCATATTATAATGAGATAGAGCAAAAAACCATTTTTGTTAACCAAAAATAGGTTGAGGGAGGCGTTTAAATTTCGCAATATAAATACAGGTTCTGACCACCATAATTATTGTTCTTGAGAAAGTTGTGTATACTAGATATTGGGTCTTTACTTTTTCTTAACGCTATATATGGTATACATAGTGTCAATTGAGACATGGGAATAAAAACACAGCAAAAATAAGGAAATAGCACTAAAATGTCAGAGAACAAGTTTGAAATGCCCTCAATCGCCGATGAGAAAATAAATATAGAAAGTGTTACCAAGAGGGATGGTACGCTCGCCCCGTTTGACAGCAGCAAGATTTACAATGCCATCAAAAAAGCCGGTACCACCACCGGTGAATTTGGCGATCAGGAGAGTTGGTTGCTGACAGCCCAGGTTTTAAAAGTGTTAAAACACAAATTTGCAGAGTCCCTGCCTTCTATCGAACAAATACAAGATATCGTAGAGCAGGTTTTGATTTCATCAAACTATTTCGCCACGGCTAAGGCCTATATCTTATACCGAGATCAACGCAATCGTGCTCGTGCCGACCACAAGGTTATGGTAGATGTAGAGAGCTCTATTAATGAATACCTCGAAAAATTGGATTGGCGTATTAATGAGAATGCCAACCAAGGTTATTCCAACGGTGGTTTGATTCTGAATGTTTCCGGTAAGGTAACGGCAAACTACTGGTTGAGCCACGTATATCCGGCCAATGTCGGCGAGGCTCACCGCAATGGTGATATCCATATTCATGACCTGAGCATGCTGGCAGCTTATTGTGCCGGTTGGTCTTTGAAGAACTTGCTGCATGAAGGCTTTAACGGTGTTCCCGGCAAGGCGGAGGCCGGCCCGGCCAAACACTTGTCTGCTGCCGTTGGCCAGATGGTAAACTTCATGGGCACTTTGCAAAATGAGTGGGCCGGAGCGCAAGCATTTTCATCAGTAGATACCTATTTGGCACCCTATGTCAGATTAGATAAGCTGAATTACAAACAGGTATATCAGTGCATGCAGGAGTTGGTTTATAATTTGAACGTTCCCTCTCGTTGGGGTTCTCAGACACCGTTCACCAACTTTACCTTTGATTGGGTATGCCCCGAAGATTTGCGTGATACACATCCGATTGTTGCCGGTGTTGAGCAAGAATTTACCTATGGCGACCTCAAAGATGAGATGCACATGATCAACAAGGCTTATATAGAGGTCATGATGAAAGGTGATATCAAAGGCCGTCCGTTCACCTTCCCGATTCCAACTTATAACATGACGCCTGATTTCCCGTGGGAAGATGAAAACACCGAGCTCTTGTTTGAGATGACCGCTAAATACGGTTTGCCTTATTTCCAAAACTTCATCAATTCTGTTTTGAAACCCGGCCAAATTCGCTCCATGTGCTGCCGCTTGCAGCTTGACTTAAGAGAGCTCTTAGCCAGAGGCAACGGTTTGTTTGGTTCAGCCGAGCAAACAGGTTCTATTGGCGTTGTTACCTTGAACTGCGCTCGCTTGGGCTATGTTTATAAAGGTGATGAGCACGCCTTGTTCAACCGTGTAGATGAATTGATGGAACTTTCCAGAACGTCTTTGGAAATTAAGCGTAAAGTTATTCAAAGATTGATAGATAATGGCTTGTTCCCCTTCACCAAACGTTATTTGGGAACCCTGCGTAATCACTTCTCCACCATTGGTGTAAACGGTATCAACGAGATGATCAGAAACTTCACCAATGATGAGCACAACATTGCTGATGCCTGGGGCCAAGCTTTTGCCGAGAAGTTCTTGGATTACATTCGTGATAAATTGGTCAAAATTCAAGAAGAAACCGGCCATATGTACAATTTGGAAGCCACCCCTGCAGAGGGAGCGACCACCCGTTTTGCTCGCGAGGATAAAAAACGTTTCAAAGATATTATCCAAGCCGGCACCAAAGAAAATCCGTTCTACACCAACTCGTCTCAATTACCGGTTGGCTACACGGACGATCCGTTCGAGGCCTTGGAATTGCAATCAACCTTGCAAACCAAATACACAGGCGGAACAGTTCTCCACTTGTATATGGGCCAAAGAATTTCATCAGCGAAAGTTTGCCGTGACATTGTAAGACGTGTCCTGACCAACTACCGCTTACCGTACATTACCATCACTCCGACGTTCTCCATTTGCCCCAAGCATGGATACATCTCAGGCGAGCACAAATATTGCCCGATCTGTGATGAGGAGTTGAAGGCACAAAAAAGAGCCGCAGCATCCAGAAAAGATGTTGCATAGAGTAAAATTTAATTAACTGGAGATAATAAGAAATGAATACCGTAGCTTTTGAAGATATCAAATTAAACGATGAAGAAAGACAACCCTGCGAAGTATGGACCCGTGTAATGGGCTACTATCGTCCGGTTTCAGAGTTTAACGTTGGTAAAAAGTCTGAATTTTACTCTCGTGTATGTTTTTCAGAGAGCAAGGCCGTATGCGGTTGTGGTTGCGAAGCATATGACGTTGCTGCAGAGTAATTTCTAGCCAGATACAATGAGTGAATTGTTAATCGGCGGTGTTGAGACCTTCAGCACCGTCGATTTTCCTGGGAAGTTGGCCGCTGTTGTTTTTATGCAGGGATGCCCGTGGAGATGCCCGTTTTGTTATAATGCGGTAATACAAAAGATTGGTCAGCCGACAAATTTTTTGTGGCCAAAGTTTATAGAGTTTTTAGGCACACGCAAAGGAAAGCTGGATGCGGTGGTGTTCAGCGGTGGTGAGCCATTGGTGCAAGATGGCCTGGCTGATGCCATAAGAGAGGTTAGGGCTTTGGGCTTTGAGATAGGTCTGCACACGGGAGGCTATCGTCCTGAACATCTGGAAAAGATTTTGCCGCTGGTAGACTGGGTGGGCTTGGACATTAAAGCTCCCTTTGTGGTGGAGCGCTACAAGGCCGTAACTCAGACCAATCACCTGGAAAAAGTCTTGCAGAGCTTGGATTTGCTGCTCAGAAGCGGCAAGGATTTTGAGTGCCGCACAACTTGTGACCCGAGATTATTAAGCATTGAAGATATTTATGTAATGGCAGAAGCCTTAAAAGCAAAGGGTGTAAAGAAATACTTCCTGCAACAATATCGCCCGGTAGAAGGAGATAAGGTGACAACCGAGGCTGATTGTGAAAAGTTTTTTGAAGACAAGGAATTACTAGAAAAACTAAAAGCAGATTTTAAAGAATTTGACACCCGTCGGTAAACAAAAAGCCCCTCCTTTCCGGAAGGGCTTTTTTAGTTTCCTATCGCCCGCCTCGTCCGGCTTGTCCAGCTCTATAACCCATAGCGCGAGCAGCCTCTTTGACGGCTCGAGTATTGGGATTTTGAGCTTTCCCTCTTTTCTTTTTTTGTTCTCTGGCATATAAGTTAGTGGCAGCCTGATATTTCCCAATAAGACGATTAAGATTTCTAGCTCTAGTGCTTTCAGGGCTTTTTCTGAATGTTTCATCATGTGTTAATTTATAGGTGTCATCAAAGAGTTTCTTTTCCTTGTCAGACATCTTTGTATATTGTTCACTCTTTTTATATGCAGCAAACTGTTCAGGAGACAATGCCTGAAGATTTTTTAAGCTCTCAAGTTTTGTGACAGCTTTATCTATACCATATTTTGTATCAAGATTAATATTTAAATCTTTGGCCAAATCAGTTGCAACAATTTTTTCCTTCTCTCTATCTATTTTCTTAACGTTTTCCCTATCTTTTTCGACAAGCTCTTTTCGTTTGTCTTCCAAATTAGTTATCGTAATACCAGCATCGGCAGCGGCAATTTCGGCACGAGCCAAGAATTCGGGTGATTTAATTTCACCGAGTTCCATGCTCTTGTGTCCACTCTTTTTGATGGATTCCATAACTGCTTTCATATCATCGACGGACGGCACGGTATCCTTGCCATCTTTGTCCTTGGCGCTGAGGTTATAGTCATTAGCGGTTGGCTTTTCAACCGTAACGGTATGGTCATCTTCCTTGCTTTTGAAGGTCTGATACAAAACATTCTCATCGTCGGCATGGGGCCCCTCACGCTGAGGAGAGATCAGTTCATAAGCACTGTTCTCATAAGAAGCTCGTAATTCTTGTTCGCTTTGTTGTTGCCAATTTGGATCCGGAGCCGGGGGCTGATTACCATGTCCTTCGTGTACACGGTCTGTATTTTCGTTTTCTTCAGCATTTCCGGTATTGGGTTCACCGGGGTTTTCTTTGGACTCTTCACGTTGTGGCCCCCAGCCTCTCCCTTCTTCTCTGGCAACAGCCTGTGCGATGGTTTGAATCAAAGCATCTTTTTTATTAAAGTTTCCAGCCTCAAACTGAGTCTTTACATAGTCTATAAAATCTTTCTCGGAACTAAATTCTTGCCGTTTTCGCTCAAGAACGATGGCTTCTAAAGCTTTACGTTGAGTAGCAGGAGCTTTTTGTAATAAAGCATATAAATATTTTCCGCGGGTTGTGCTTTGGTCAAGGATATCCGTTTTTTCCTGAATGATTTCAAAACGACGAGCAATATTCTTCTGCTGGGTTTTAGCCATCGGAGCATATTTTTCATCCACGGCAGTCATTTTTTTGTTCATCTCAAAGTTTCTTTTCTTTTCGGCATTATCAGCAGCAGCCAACAGTCTGGTGAGACGTCGCAATTGTCGGTTACTTTTTTTTGAGGCAGACTTGCTTTCGCCGGCGGCTATCTGTTCGTGGAGTTCAGCAATTTTTGTCTTAATAGTTTGTTGTCTTTCCTGCAGCAAAGATATAGGTGCATCTTTCATCCAATACTTTTCACGGAGTTCCATAAACCAACCTTTAAATCTGCTGGTGTTATCATAATAATCTTTATCCAGACCTCCATAAGTTGCAGAAGCGTTTTTACCTACTTTAAATTCTCTAAGCTTTTCAGAGGAGGGATTTCCGTATCTTAGCTTTGTCCATTGTCTACGAAAAAAGCCGACATTGCTCAAAGCAGCCTTATAAGCCTCATCCGCAGGAACATAGTCTGGATCCTGAGCTTTTTTGAGGGCAACATCAGAATCATTTCCATGATATTTATAATAGATAGCAGCTTTTTGGAGATCAGATTTAGCTTGAATTTTTTGTAATTTTTTCGCCGCAAAGTTAATGGCTGTGTTTCTGCGAAAACGATTAAACGCAACTATTGGCCTGATTTTCCAATGGCTGATGAGGCTAGGATCTTTAGTCTCCGGCAGTGCAGCAATCATTTCGGCAATATTCCTTCTGTCTTGCTCGGAGTGTTCAAAGACGAACTGCCCGCGACGATACTGCTCCATAAAAAGGATGATGTCGTCACGCGTCATCTTCAAAAAGCCATCTTCTTTAAAGCTTCTTAGGAGGCGTTCTCTGATCGCTTCTTTACTAGCAGAGCTTTCCGAGCGAAATGAACTGTTAATGCGCTCAGTCTCTTTCACCAGATCCAAATTTTCCAAATCAAATTCTTTTTTTAATTCTTGAATTCTTTTTTGAGTTTCTTGTTGCGGAGTTGTGTTTTCAGCCATTATCTCATCTCCTCAAAGGATATGATTGTCGTCTAATGTAAATTATAGCTTATTTATTCCTAACAATCAATTAACAATTTGTCATGTTTTGTCGAATTAACAAATTTTTAACAAATAAAAAAAATCAAAAATATGTGTATAAAAGTGTAGCTATGTTGCACAAAGGGTGAGTTTCTTTTATTGTAAAATCAGAGTTTTTCAAAGAGGATGAAATTTAATGAAAAAAACAAGCTTCATTTTGGCTGTCTTAGGACTGGTAGTTGTTGCTGGGCCAGCCTCGGCAGCAGACGGCGAAATTGCTTATGGCGATTTATACAACATCGAGTGGTGCCCATGTAATCCGGAAGAGCCTTTTGATGCCAACGGATCAGTAGTGATGGGCAAGACGGTTATGTGCCCGTGCGATAGCCAGTTCAGTGGCTATAAGAAGGGGTTTGACCAAGATATGCGCGAGATTAGGCAGTCAGCCGCCAATCAGTTGCGCCGCTTAAATTATTTCAAGTACTATCTTGGCTTTGACTACAATATTGGAAAAACTTCTGCCGGTAGTGATAATCTGACTTTTGATGACACGATTTTTGCCAGCTCTGCTATTAATGTCAAGCCGGGAGATGTTATCGATGATCAAGACAGTTTGTCCTTTGTTGTTGGTGCCCGTATCAGCAAATATTGGGGATTAGAGGCTTTTTATCAGCAAAGCTATGATGATAACACTGTAACTCAGATTGATAACACAACACTAAACAACATTAATTATCACCTGATGAATGAGTACACCACCAGCTTCAAGGCATATGGTTTGGACCTCATTGGCTATGTTCCTTTCTCAGAATATTTTGATGTTGTGGCAGCATTTGGTGTCGCTCAATATAAGTTCGATAACCAAGCCACCTTTGCCAGCTACAATATTGACGGCACCCAATTAGTGGATGTTGTCTCTCGTAATTTTGATGAAGATAAGATGGGATGGCGAGCTGGTATTGGCGCTCAGGTAAATATTGCAGACGGCGTCGCACTAAGAGCAATGTATCGCTATGTTTATGTCGGCGGAGACGTCATTGATAACATGAATGAGTTCTCAATGGGTCTGCGTTTTCTGTTCTAGCTATGGATAAGGATTAAAGAAGATGAGAAAAATACTTTTAGCATCGGTTGCGTTAGCTTCACTGGTAGCGCATTCAGCCTCAGCGCAAAGCTACAATCCCAACTATCCGTCAAATGTTCCAAGCAGCTATTATAGCTACGGAGCCCCACAGGCAAGACGAGCAGCTTCATCGCCGGCATTTAAGAAGTTCAGCATAGGGTTTGACTATGTACTGGGCTCAACCTCAATGGCCAGCCAGAGTTTCACACTGGACAATCCGTTGGTTGGGGGCGAGAGCTACACTGGCAACACCGATAAGTTTGAAGACAGCATAGATTCTCTGAATTTTAACTTGGGGTTCCGTCCGTGGAAGTACCTCGGCTTCGAGGCTTTTTATCAGCAATCATTGTCAGACAACCAGATTAAATATCAGGAATCTTATTCAGGAGATTCTCGTTTTGCGCAAGCAGAATATGAGGTAAAATATAAGGCTTATGGATTAGATGCCGTAGGGTACATTCCGTTGGCATCACGTTTTGAGCTTTTGGCCACGGTTGGTGTTGCTCAATATGACTTTGATGCCAAAGTTAACTTTAATGCGTATAAAAACACGAGCATGAACAAATATCGTGCCAACAGCTTGAAGATGGATGACAGCAAGTTAGCGTTTCGCTACGGCGGTGGTGCACAAATTTGGCTATCACAACGCCTGGCCTTCAGAGCGATGTATCGCTACACTTCAATAGGTGGTGATTACTTTGATGATGTTTCAGAGATATCATTAGGATTGAGATATAACTTCTAACCACAAAAAAACCGCCCGTGAGAGCGGTTTTTTTATTACACCTTCGATGCCTTAGGCTTATGTCTTTTTCGCCAATAAGGATTTTTACGCGGGCGTTTATGGATAGCATCTTTAATTTTTTGCGTTCCGTCTTTAACTTGCTGTTCAATTTTCAAGAGTTCCATAAATTTTGACTTGCGAGGCTTTGTCTTATTTTCCTTAGTCTTGTCCACCGAGAACCCAAAACCGCCAAGGTCACGCCCCATGGTATAGTAGCGGCCATGTGCAAAGACAAGGAGCCCGGCTTTCTCGAGTGCCAAACGGTTGTCAGGTTCCAGGTATTTGTCATCAATATTGACATTGACAATCTCAGCCATAAACATATCGTGTGTGCCAAAAGATTTGGTCTCAATAATTTTGCACTCAAGGCTGACCGGCGCTTTCTTGAGCATTGGCGCTTTAACTTTCACGCAGGGCTCAATTTCAAGGTCCATATCCTTAAACTTGTCAGTGTTCCTACCTGAACGCACACCGCAATAGTCGCAGGCTTTTGCTAATTCTAAAGTCGAGATATTGATAACAAATTCCCCGGCATTTTTAATGATATCATGCGAATATCGACTTGGCCTTACGGATATATAAGTAAGCGGCGGCTCTGAGTTAATGATGCCGGTCCAGGCAACGGTTAAAACATTTGGTTTTTCCATGGTTCCGCAGGTAACCATCACAGGCGGGAGCGGAAAAAGCATTGTCCCCGGTTTCCAAGATATCTTAGTCATAATAAAATCTTCTTTCTCTTATGTTTTAATATCTGTCAGGATAATCCAAAAAGATAAATAAGCAATTAAAAAAAATCCTCGGAAAAAATATCCGAGGATTTTTATGCAATACGGAAAGTTTATTCCACGTTTCCGAAGGGGTTAATAACCTTCTCATCTTGCGCCGCACGCAGATTGAAGAGGTTTAAGAACACGGCGGAAACATAAATGGAAGAATATGTTCCGACCAACACACCCCAAACGATGGTGAAGGAGAAACTACGCAAAGTGTCGCCGCCCCAGATTAAGAGGGCCAGAGCCGCCAACAAGGTGGTGCATCCGGTCAAAATCGTTCTGGAGAAGATATCGTTGATACTCTTGTTTAAGAGATCAAACTGCGGCATTTTTTTGAACTTGCGCAAGTTTTCACGGATTCTGTCATAGGTTACCACCGTATCGTTAACAGAGTAACCAGCCAGAGTCAAAATTGCGGCAACCGTGGTCAGGCTGAAGTCAAAGTCAAAGAAAGACAATACACCAACCGTCACAACCACATCGTGGATAAGGCCGAGCATGGCCCCCAAAGCAAATTGCCACTCAAATCTAAACCAGATATAGGCCGAAATTGCCAACACGGCAATAACAGAGGCAATGACGCCGGCTTTTTTGAGCTCGCCGCCAACTTGCGGACCAACCAGTTCAACCCTACGATATTCATAAGCACTGCCGAGGGTGGACTTAATTTGGTTAACAACGGCCATCTGTTGTTTTTCATCCAAGTTTTTTGCTTGTGCGCGCAAAACAACCTCGTTTCCGGTCTCGCCGATACTTTGTAGGTTGATTTCATCCAGGTCAACGGCAGAAAGCTGCTTGCGCAATTCTTCCACGTTGATCTTGTTTTCACTTTTAAGCTCCATCAAGATACCGCCCGAGAAGTCGATACCATAGTTAAAGCCCTTAAAAGTGATGCTGGCAATAGAGAGCAAAACCATAATAGCAGACAAAGCATAAGTCCACTTGCGAGCCCCCATAAAATTAATGGTGGTGTCTTTGGTTACCCATTTAAAAATCTTCATCATGACAGATAATCCTTGAGTTAAATTGGCAATTTTGTCGGTTTATATTTGTTGAGCCACCAGGTAATGATGAGTCTGGTAACCGTAACGGAGGTGAACATAGAGGTAGCAATACCAACCGCCAAGGTAACGGCAAAACCTCTGACCGGACCGCTGCCGAAATAGAAGAGGACAAATGCGGCCACCAAGGTCGTGAGGTTAGAGTCAACGATTGTCGCCCAAGCTTCGGTAAATCCGGCATCAGCGGCATCGCGGGTAGAGCGTCCGGCCTTAACTTCCTCGCGCATGCGCTCAAAAATCAAGACATTGGCATCAACCGCCATACCGATGGTGAGGATAATACCAGCAATACCGGGCAGGGTGAGTGTTGCGCCCATAAAGCTCAAAACACCGAGCATCAAGAACAGGTTCATAAACACGGTGATGGTGGTAAATACGCCAAACAAACCATATGCGGCCACCATAAAGACCACCACGGCAATCAAACCGATGATAGAGGCAACAATACCTTCCCGAATGGAATCTGCACCAAGGCCTGCGCCGATGGTTCTCTCTTCCAGCACCTCAAGCGGAGCCGGCAGAGCGCCTGAGCGCAAGAGCAGTGCGAGGTCGTTGGCGGATTTAACCGTAAAGTTACCGGTGATAACACCGCTGCCGCCCATAATGGCAGATTGAATGGTAGGAGCGGAGATAACTTCATTGTCAAGAACAATGGCAAGTCTTTCACCAATATTGTCTCTGGTGGCTTCACCAAATTTTTTACCGCCCAAAGAGTTGAACTTGAAGCTAACGACCGGCTGCCCGTCTTGGAAAGAAGGCTGTGCATCAACCAAGTTCTCGCCGCTCACAACCGGCTTACGGCTGACAACATAGGTTTCACCCATGGTGCCCTGAACCAGTCTTGAGGTTGCTGCCAGCTTACCACGGCGAGCATCAGCGGCGGTAGAGCGGCTGTCAACCATGTGGAAAGACATTTTTGCGGTTTTACCGAGCAAAGTCTTAACATATTCAGGGTTTTGCAAACCGGGGAGTTGTACCACAATGCGATCACTTCCCTGGCTTTGAATAACAGGCTCTTTGGTGCCGAGCTCATCAATACGACGACGAACAATCTCAATAGATTGCTCAACAACTCTCATTTTGAGTTTATTGAGCTCAACATCAGAATACTTGATGGTAAGCGTTCCATCTTGGTCTTCAATTACTTCAATGCCGGAATCAATGCCTTTAAATAAGTTGGCGGCCTTGTTGCGAGCGTTGAGGTTATCTATTTTAACCTTCACGCTGTCAGTGCCGACATTAAGGTTCTGGTAGCGGATTCTGTTTTCGCGCAAAATCTGGCGGGCAGAATCTTCAATTGAGGACATTCTTTCTTTAATAACATCGTCGATTTTGACCTCCAACAGCAGGTTTGAACCACCTTGCAAGTCAAGACCGAGGTTAACGGGCTGCCACCAAGAAGGCAGAGCCTCTTTATTGCTGACCATATTGGGAATAGCAAAGAAAATGCCCAAAGCACAAATGGCCGCAATAATCATTACACGTGATTTAGAGAGCTTATACATTGCAAAACACCTTTATTTTTTATCTTTTTTGTTGCTGTTGGCAACTTTTTTAGGAGCTTTTGGGGTTGAAACCTGCTTGGGAGCCTTTGCTTGAGAGGCATCATCCAAAAGGTCACGAACGGTAGCTCGATAAACTTTCACAACCACACCGTCGGCAATTTCAACCGTGAGTTCATAAGGATCTGAAGCGTCCAAAACTTTTGCAATCATACCGCCGCCGGTGATAATTCGATCACCTTTTTTAATTGTTTGCAGCAATTGTTCATGCTGTCTCATTTTTTTCTGCTGGGGGCGGATTAAAAAGATATAAAACACCACCATAATCAAAACGAGTTGAATAATCATGCCGGTGGTAGAAGTAGTACCCTGAGCGGCAGCGCCTTCAGCTGCGGCAAAAGCGGAATTTATGAACATAACTTTCTCCTTAAGAATTTAATTCCATGTCACTATATAACAAATCTCTTTGCTTATATAGGGCAATTTTTATTATTTCACAAGTTATTTTTAAATTTAAGAATAGGTTAGGGTTAATAAATTAGTCGATAAATTAAGACAAGGAAACCTGCAGTATCACGAAGATATCAGTCTCTATCGATGAATTAAAATATAGCACCAGAGTAAGACAAAACAGAAGCTTATTGTAAGTAAGCCATTGGGTTAACGGCTTTTTTGCCGGCACGGATTTCAAAATGCAGTTGCGGTGTATTAACGCCGCCGGTGGAGCCGACAGTCGCGATTTTTTCGCCCTTGCGCACTTTTTGGCCCTTTTTAACCAAGAGCCTGTCGTTGTGAGCATAAGCGGTAATCCATCCGCCGCTGTGTTTAATCAAGATAAGGTTACCAAAACCTTTAAGCTCGTTGCCGGCATAAGCAACCGTTCCGGCATCGGCGGCTTTAACGGCAGTGCCGAGTGCAGCCTTGATATTGATGCCGTCATTGTTTCTGCCTTTGGCAATGGGGCCAAATTTGGAGATAACCTGCCCTTTAACCGGCCAAGCAAATTTTGACGAGCGCTTCTTTACCGGAGTGCTATAAGATTTTGATGAAGATGATGTTGTTTTCTTTTTTGTGGTAGTGGTTTTGGTAGGAGCTTTCCATGAAGATGTTTTTGTTGAAGACTTGGCAGCATAAGAGGTCGTTTCCTTAGAGACAACGGAGCCCGGCAATAACAATCTCTGCCCGATTCTCAAGGAATAGGGCGCATCAATATTGTTGGTGCGGCTAAGCGAGTTCATGTCAACATTATAGCGCTTGGAGATATTATAAAGGGTGTCTCCCTTTGCCACCACATGGTAGCGAGCGGTGGGCAGACGCAACACCTGGCCGATTTTGAGCGAATAAGGCGGCCTCAAGTTGTTGACCTCAATCACCTCGCGCAAAGGCACATCATACCGACGGGAGATACTGTAAAGGGTGTCTCCTTTCTTGACAACAACGCTGGACGGAGCACTGCCGCCCCACCAGGTGTTATAATTAAACAGCGGAATTTGGTTGCCTGAGCACCCGCCCAGCAACATCAACAGTGCTAGAAACCACAATGTCATCTTCGATTTTAGCATGTAAAACCGCTCAAAAGTTAACTTCTGGGAAAAGATTCTAGCAGATAGTCATTAATATTTTATTACCGTTGTTCGAGGACATTGCCGCGGTCATCAGAGGAAACAACACCATATTCTCTGTGTTTGAGAGATGTTTTGATATGGCGGCGGATTCGTGCCAACATTCCATCATAACTATCGCTGAAGTTGCGGCGGTTGGTATAGGTGATGACCATCATTTGGGCATTATATTCATCAACCCTCAAGGTCTTGATGGCGCTCACGGCCTCATCCAAAACCTTAAAAGCAATGGCACGGGCTTTTTCACGCTCGGTGCCGTTTAGAACCATGAATATTTTGGTCTTGTCCACCCGGCCGATATTGGCATTGGGGGTGAGGTTGGCAAAGCAGACATCGCTCACCACCTTGAGCATTTTATCGGCGGTTTCAAAGTCGATTCCCTTGCTGATAAAGTCATAAATATCCCTAAGCTCCACTACCACGCAAGAAAACGGCCGATTATAGCGCTTAGCCAGCTGAAAGTCGTGTTCAAATCTGTCAAGAATGGTTGCCTCGTTGAGGGTGTTGGTGAAAATATCTCTTTCTTGAAATTGGGAGAGGTTTTCTTGCCAAGCTCTGGCCTCGGAAATATCTTTGCACAAGAAACTGATGCCATCACATTCCAAAATCTCATTCAAAAGCGGGCGTTGGCGGCAGAGCATAAGCTGCTTTTGCCCATCTCCTCTGAGCAAAACAATCTGAGTGTTAATGGTGGATTGGTGCTTGCTCATTTTGTTCAAAGTGGCGCTCATTGCCTCTCTTTGTGCCAACTTATCTTCTATGAGGGTGCCAAAAACGGGTTTACCCAAGAGTTTTTGCGGCGTATAGCCCAAGACATCGGCTCCCGATTCGTTAATGAAAGTGATGTTAAAGTCCCGATCAACCTTAAAATAGACATCACCGTTAGTGGCTTGCGGATTGCTTTGTTGATTGTCGTTTTCCTTAATCAGTTCCTTTAGGTTGCGGCGAGTTTGTTTGAGCTTGTTGCGCAAAAGCAAGCAAACGGCCGTCAAAGCCAGAATAACCAAGACTAAAAAGCAAATTATCCAATACAGCATGGTTTCCTCATAGATATTTCTACCAGTCACTCAGGATAGATTCATAAAAGCTAAAATAAGGTTAAATAGAGGTTGCAATTTTACAAAAAAAACACTAGCTTTAGGGGAAGAATAAAGAGAAAAAGCATGAATAAAATAAATAGCATAGAAGACGAGGCCGGTGATAAATACAAATACGGTTTTGTGACCGATATCGCCTCAGAAACGGCGCCCAAAGGCCTAAATGAGGACATAATCCGCCTCATCTCCGCCAAAAAGGGTGAGCCTGAGTGGCTTTTGGATTTTAGGCTAAAGGCGTTTGAGTTTTGGCAAACGCTGAGTGAGCCAACTTGGGCCAAGCTTAAATACGACAAGATAGATTATCAAGATCTGTCATATTACTCCGCGCCCAAGCAAAAAGTTGCGCCCAAAAGCTTGAGCGAGGTAGACCCAGAGCTTTTGGCCACTTATGAGAAATTGGGGATTCCCCTAAAAGAGCAAGAAGCTTTGGCAGGCGTCGTCGCGGTGGATGCTGTTTTTGACAGTGTTTCTGTCGCCACCACATATCGTGCCAAATTGGCAGAAAAAGGGATTATCTTTTGCTCAATCTCCGAGGCTGTAAGAGAGCATCCTGATTTGGTTAAAAAATATTTGGGCTCGGTTGTGCCATATACGGACAATTTCTTTGCCGCATTGAACTCGGCAGTATTTACCGATGGCTCTTTTGTGTATATTCCCAAAGGAGTACGGTGCCCGATGGAGCTTTCCACCTATTTTCGTATCAATGCCAAAAACACCGGCCAGTTTGAGCGCACTTTGATTGTGGCCGATGATGAGAGCTATGTTTCTTATCTTGAGGGCTGCACGGCTCCGCAAAGAGATGAAAATCAGCTTCACGCAGCCATTGTTGAGATTGTGGTTTTGAAAGATGCCGAGGTCAAATATTCCACCGTTCAGAACTGGTATCCCGGAGATAAAGACGGCAAAGGCGGGGTTTATAACTTTGTGACCAAACGCGCGGCCTGCCGCGGAGCCAATGCCAAAATCTCTTGGACACAGGTGGAAACCGGTTCGGCCGTTACCTGGAAATATCCGTCTTGCGTTTTGCAGGGAGACAATTCGGTGGGAGAGTTTTATTCGGTTGCCATCACCAACAATCACCAACAGGCAGATACCGGCACCAAGATGATTCATATTGGCAAAAACACCACCTCAAAGATAATCTCCAAAGGGATTTCGGCCGGCTTTTCAAACCAAACATATCGCGGCCTTGTGAGAGTAAGCCCCGGCGCCGACAATGCCAGAAATTATTCGCAGTGTGATAGTCTGCTGATAGGTGCAACATGTGGCTCTCACACGGTGCCCTATATCGAAAACCGCAACAAGAGTGCCAAGTTGGAGCATGAGGCCACCACCTCAAAAATCAGCGATGAGCAGTTGTTTTATTGCCAAAGCCGCGGCATTGGTGAGGAAGAGGCCGTAAGCCTGATTGTTAACGGTTTTTGCAAAGAGGTCATGCAGCATTTGCCGATGGAGTTTGCAATAGAGGCGGCAAAGCTGATAAACATAAGCTTGGAAGGAAGTGTAGGATAATGATAGACCCTGTATTAAAAAGAGCGCTGAAAACTTGGGGCGAGGAGCCGCAAATGTTGATGGTGGTTGAGGAAATGTCAGAACTGATGAAAGAGGTTTTGAAAAACATCAACCGCAAAAAAGACAACATTGCCGAGATTATAGAAGAAACGGCCGATGTTGAGATTATGTTGGCCCAGCTAAAAGAAAACTACCATATTTTTGAGCAAGTTGAGAGTTATAAAAAGAATAAAATCAAAAAGATTGAAGAACGCCTCAATCAATGGGATAAAGAGCATTCGGCGGCATAAGCGTACAGATTGTGAGGAAAAAAGATGAGTAAGACACCACTGTTGGAAATAGAAGATTTATGTGCCAGAGTTGAAGACAAAGAGATAATCAAAGGCTTCAACCTCACCATTAATGAAGGAGAGGTTCACGCCCTCATGGGCCCCAATGGTGCCGGAAAATCTACACTTTCCAACGTTTTGTGCGGCAAAAAAGGCTATGAGGTTACAGGCGGCTCTGTGCGCTTTAAGGGCAAAGATTTGCTGAGCATGAGCCCGGAGGACAGAGCCAGAGAGGGTATCTTTCTTTCCATGCAATATCCGGTTGAAATCCCCGGCGTTCCAACCTCTACCTTTTTGAAACACGCGGTCAATGCCATTCGCAAATATCATAACTTGCCGGAGCTTGATACCATGGAGTTCCTCAAGATGGTGAGAGAGGAGGGGCGCAAGTTGGGTGTGGATTCTGAGATGATAAAACGTCCCTTAAATGTTGGTTTTTCAGGCGGGGAGAAAAAGAGACTGGAGATATTGCAAATGTCTATCTTAAAGCCGTCTTTTGCCATCATGGATGAGGTCGATTCCGGCTTGGATATTGATGCCTTAAAAGTTGTTTCAGAGGGGGTTAATGCTCTGCGAGACGGCAAGTTCTCAATGTTGGTTATCACCCACTATCAGCGTTTATTAAATTACGTGGTTCCGGATTTTGTGCATGTTTATGCCGACGGCCACATCGTAAAATCAGGCAACAAGGATTTGGCCTTGGAGCTGGAAGAAAAAGGCTATGCCGAGTTTGTGAAAGAAAAATAAATGTCTTCTTTGTTGCAAAAAATACCTCTAATCGGCAAAGAGATTCCCTGGCTGAACGATGTGCGCCAAAAGGGAGCGGAAGCTTTTGCTAAAACCGGTGTGCCAACCGCCAAAACCGAGGCTTGGAAATATACCAAGCCAAGAGAGCTGTGTGGCGATGATTTTGTAATAAAACAGAGCAAGAAAGATTCTGATTGGAAGGCGGATTTACCGTTTGAGGCTTATCAGATTAGGTTTGAAAACGGCTATTTCTGCCCGCAGGAGAGCACTTTGCCGCAAGGAGTGGAGGTTGTTCCGCTGATAGAGGCCATGCTTTTCCACCCGGAGGTCTGGAAACATTTGTGCAAAATGGCAGATATCAATAAGTACCCGTTTGCCGCGCTCAATCAGAGCTATCTAAATGAGGGTGTCTATATAAGGATTGAAAAAAATGTTGAGCTGAAAAAGCCTCTGGTTATCATCAGCCACACCACCCCTGGGGAGGAGAACCTGTTTTTCAATCTGCATAATTTAATTGTGCTGGAAGAAAATGCCGCTGCGACTTTGGTTGAATATCATACTTGGAGCGGAGAGGTAAAATCTCGCTATTTTGCAAATTTGGTGAATGAAATTTACTTGTCTGCAGGGGCGCACCTGGAGCATATTAAGGTGCAGGCGGAGGCCTTCAAAGCCAACCACGTGGCCCTAAGTGTTGTTGCCGCAAACAAAGACAGTGAATATAAAAGTTTTTGCCTACAAAGAGGCGCCAACATCGGCCGCAACGAGACTTTGGTAAAATTACAAGAAAGCGGCGCTTGTGCTGAGGTTAATGCCGCCTACATCATGAACGGCTGGGCCACGTTAGACACCACAACGGATATTGAGCATTTGTCAGCCCAAACCACCTCTCACCAGTTGGTTAAAGGGGTGATTGGCGGCGATGCCAAAGGCGTCTTCCAGGGCAAGATTCATATCGCCCCCAATGCGGTAAAGACCGAAGGAAACCAGTTGCACAAGGCTTTGCTGTTGAGCAATACGGCAGAGGTAGATGTTAAGCCGGAGCTTGAAATTTTTGCCGATGATGTTAAATGCTCGCATGGCGCCGCCAGCGGTGAGCTGGATGAAGACCAGCTGTTTTATATGCGCTCTCGGGGTATTGGGTTGGAAGAAGCCCGCCAGATTCTGATAGATGCTTATTTGGAAGATGTTATCGGAAAGATTAAGCACGAAGGGATTAGAAATTGGGTTGAAAAAGAGGCCAAATAGGAAACCAAGATGTATGATGTAAAGAAGATAAGAAAAGATTTTCCGGTTTTGGGTTTGCAGATCAATGGGCACCCAAACACCTTTTTGGATTCGGCGGCCTCGGCACAAAAACCGCAGATGGTGATAGACAAGATGGTGAATATATATTCCAAAGAATATTCAAATGTTCACCGCGGTTCTTATTTGCTGTCAGAGGAGATTACTTCAGAATATGAAGAAGCCAGAAAAAAAGTGCAAAAGTTTTTGGGCGCAAAGGAGGATTCTGAGATAGTCTTTACCCGCAATGCAACAGAGGCCATAAATTTGGTTGCCGCAACCTGGGGACGCAAATTTTTGAGCCCAAAAGACCGGGTTGTCATATCAGAGGCGGAGCACCACGCCAATTTAGTGCCTTGGCAAGTGTTGCGAGACGAGATAGGTTTTGAGCTTAAGATATTTAAGATAAATGATGATGGCAGTTTTAATCCTGAAGAATATCAGAAAAGTTTGAACGACAATACCAAACTGGTTGCCATAACCGGAATGTCCAACGTTTTGGGCACAGTTTTTCCCTTAAAAGAGATGATAGCTTTAGCCCACCAAAGGGGAGCCAAAGTTTTGGTGGATGCCTGCCAATATATTGTTCATCAACCGGTAGATGTGGTTGATTTAGACTGTGATTTTCTTGCATTTTCCGGTCATAAGATTTATGGCCCGACCGGAGTTGGTGTTTTGTACGGCAAAGAAGAGCTGTTATCAATCATGCCGCCCTACCAGTTTGGCGGCGATATGGTAGATGTTGTCACCTATGAGAAAACCACATTTGATGTCCCGCCGGCTCGATTTGAGGCCGGCACTCCGGCAATAGTCCAGGCCATAGGCTTGGGCGCGGCGCTTGATTATGTGATGAATTTGGGTATGGATGCGATTAAAGCTCACGAGGATGAACTGGTAGACTATATTCACCAGCGCCTGCCTGAGGTCAAGGGGCTAAAAGAGATAGGGACAGCAGCCGGCAAGGGCGGCGTAATTTCGATTGTGATGGAAGGGGTTCATCCGCAAGATTTGGCCTTTTTGTTGGACAAAGAAGGGGTCTCAATCAGGGTCGGCCACCATTGCGCGGCGCCATTAGTGCACCGCATGGGATATGAATCTTTGGCACGCGCTTCTTTTGGCTTGTATACGGATCATGATGATATAGACCGCTTTATTGCAGCTCTGCAAAAAGCCAAGACTTTTTTCTAAAAAGGATAAAAATGGCAGAAGAAATTTTGGAAGATAGAGAAAAACAATTACTGGAGGCTTTGTCCTTGGGTGAAAACGGCGCCATGGGACAAGACTACACCGCCTATGCCGGCAAGAAGATGGCAGACGGAGTAAACAAAGCAAGCCGCGATGATATTATAAATGCCCTAAAAACAGTGTCAGACCCGGAGATAATGATAAATATTTGGGATATGGGACTGATTTACAGAATAGAGCAAAAAGACGACGGCGATGTGGATATCGACATGACGGTCACGGCTCCCACTTGCCCGGTGGCGGGAATTTTGCCGCAACAAGCAGCCGACGCGGTTGCTGGCTTGGATGGAGTAGGCGTGGTGTGTGTCAAAGTTGTTTGGGAGCCGGCCTGGAGCTTTGAGAATATGAGCGATGAAGCCAAAGCGATGATAGAACTGTTTTAATTCGGACGATGAATATGGATATAGAAGAGCTTATAGAAAACTTTCAGTTTCTAGACAATTGGGAAGATAAATACAGATATATTATTGAATTGGGAGAAAAACTGCCGCCTTTGCCTGAGGAATATCATGCAGAAGAGTGGAAAGTCCAGGGTTGCCAGTCTCAGGTTTGGTTGGTTCCCCAAAAAGAGGAGAACGGGGATTTGAGTTTTGCAGGCGACAGCGATGCGATGATTGTCAAAGGACTGATAGCCATTGTTTTAAGCATTTATAACCATAAATCCCCATCGGCAATTAAAGCGGTTGCAGTTGAAGATATTTTTGCTAAACTAAACTTGCAAGAGCATTTATCGCCGAGCCGCCGCAACGGACTTTTGGCGATGATAGATAAGATAAAACACTATGCGGAGATTTTATAGGCAATGAACATTCACGAGTATCAGGCCAAGAGGATATTAAGCCAATATGGGATAAAGATTCCCAAAGGCGGTGTGGCCTATACTCCGACAGAGGCCAAAAAGGTAGCCTCAAGAGCCTCTAGCAAAGGCCCGTGGATGCTAAAGGCGCAAATTCAGTCCGGTGCGCGCAGTACGGGCTATTTTCTGGAAAAATCAGCCGGGCACCGCGGCGGCATCAGACTGGTAAAAAGTCGCAAAGAGATAGTGAAACAAGCAGAGGAGATGTTAGGCTCCACCTTGGTCACGGTTCAAACCGGGCCCAAGGGCAAGCCTGTCAGCCGTTTATATGTTGAAGCCTATACGAGAGTTGGGCAGATTTTTTACGCCGGCGTCGCGGTGGAGAGAGTGAGCGCCGCACTGACACTGCTGGTTGCACCGATAAAAGATGAGGAGATAACCAACCTGGCCATCAACCATCCGGAGAAAATATTGCGGGTGCCACTGGATTTGGAAGGAGAAACCACCAAAGAGCAGGTTAAAGAGGTTATGGAGTTTTTGAAACTGCCTCCCCGCAGTGCCAAGAGTTTGGAGCGGTTTATCAACGGGTTGCATAGAGTCTTCTTGGACTATGATGCGCAGATGATAGAGATTAACCCGGTCGGCGTGCAAAGAAACGGGGAGCTGGTGGCCTTGGATGCCAAAATATCCTTTGATGACAATGCGCTGTACAGGCACGGAGATATCAGCCGTCTGCGTGATGATTACGAAACCTCAGAGAGGGAGTTGCAAGCGGCTAAATATAAGTTTAACTACAGTGAGTTTGACGGTTCAATTGGTTGTATCGTAAATGGCGATGGCATTGCTTTGGCAGCTATGGACTTGCTGCGCGAAAAAGGTGTGGGTACTGCCTGTTTCCTAAACGTAAAAGGTGGTGTTGATAAAGATAAGATTGCCTCCGGCATCAAGATTATCATGACCAATCCAAGGGTTGAGGGAATATTGATAAACGTTTTGGGTGGTTTCTTGCGTTGCAACTTGATAGCAGATGGAATAATTTCTGCTGCCTCAGAGGTGGGTTTGAATGTTCCGCTGGTTGTTCGCTTTGAGGGAACCAATAAGGATGAGGCCAAAGAGATTTTGCAAAAATCCAAATTACCGATAATCATGGCAGAGACCATGGAGGAGGCGGTCAATTTGCTGGTGCAGGCGGTAGAGGAGAGTGACTGATGTCGATTCTGGTCAATAAAGAAACAAGAGTTGTCTGCCAGGGTATCACAGGTACTCAGGCCACGTTTCATATCCGTCGTTCTTTAGACTATGGCACCAAAGTTGTGAGTGGTGTAACCCCGGGCAAAGGGGGCGAGATGCATTTAGGCCTGCCGGTGTTTAATACGGTCAAAGAGGCTGTTGCGGAAACAGGTGCTAACGCGAGCGTTATGTATGTCCCGGCTCCTTTTGTCAAATCGGCGGTGAAAGAGGCGGTTGAGGCAGAACTGGATTTGGCCGTTTGCATTGCAGACAGCGTGCCTTTGAAAGATATGTTAGAGATAAAGTCCATGTTAAAAGGAGCCAAAACCAGATTGATAGGCCCCAACACGCCGGGAATAATCACCCCCGGAGAGGCAAGATTAGGGATTTTTCCTGAGAATATCCATACTCCCGGCAAGATCGGGGTAGTATCTCGCTCATCAACCCTGACCTATGAGGCGGTTTTGGAAACCACACGTGCCGGCGAGGGACAATCAACGGTGATAGGCTTGGGCGATGATATGCTGATAGGCATGGATTTTGTAGAGGTTTTGGAGCGTTTTCATGCTGATAAAAACACCAAGGCAATCGTGCTGATTGGCCAGCTTGGCGGCACGTTTGAAGAGGTTGCAGCTGCGTACTATAAAGGATTAAAGAAGAAAAAGCCGGTAATAGCTTTTGTAGCCGGCAATGCCATTCCGTTTGGGCACAAGATGGGCTATGCAGGCGATGTCATCACCCGCGGGCATATCTCCACACAAGATAAGAAAGATGCATTTGCCGAGGCAGGCGTGATTGTAGTTGATAATATAAACGATATTCACTTGCGTTTATCAGAACTTTAGATGCAAATTTGGGAACAAATACTAAATTCTTTTCTGCCGCCACGGTGCTTGCGCTGCGGCAAGGTGTTAAAAGAGAATACGGGGCTGTGCAAACATTGCATAGAAGAGATACATTTCATCACCGAGCCATATTGCTACAAATGCGGCCACCCTTTTGAGTTTTTGGAAGCAAAAAAGGGAAAACTTTTGTGCGGACATTGCCTAAAGGGCAGAAAAGGCCCGTTTAGACTGAGCCGCTCGGCATTTGCTTATGATGATGTTTCAAAAGATTTGATACTGAGTTTCAAGTTTCACGACAAGACAGAGAATGCCAAACTTCTGGCGCAAATGATGTATGTTGCGGGAGAGGATATTTTTAAAGAAGGTGTGGATGTGATTATGCCTGTTCCCCTGCATTATACAAGATTGCTAAAGAGAAGATATAACCAATCGGCTCTGTTGGGAATGGAGTTATCCAAATTAAGCGGAATAGAATGTGATAATTTGACACTGGTGCGCCACAAAAAGACACGTCCGCAGGTAGAGCTGAGCGGATTGGAAAGACAAAGAAACGTGAGAGATGTTTTTAGCATAAAAAGAGAGGATAAGGTTAAAGGCAAGAGGGTGTTGCTGATAGATGATGTCTTAACAACCGGAGCCACCTTGAGGGAATGCGGCAAATGTTTGAAGAAAGCTGGAGCAAAATCGGTAGATACGCTAACGGTGGGAAGAGTAATTTAGGAGAAAAGATAAAAAAGATATAAAAAAATAAAAAGAAGACTTGATTTTTATAAAATGATTATGTATGTTACCACTCGCAAGGCGGGAAACCGCGGAGCAAAAGAATGAAGTAGTACACCGCTGTGGTTCAGTGGTAACACGAAGAAAAGTTAATTATTATGCCGCTGTAGCTCAGTGGTAACGCTAAGTAAAATTGATACCAACGTATCAATTTTGTCTGCAAGTTCTTCGGAACATCTTAGCGAAACAGGGAAGTGAAACGACCGCATTGAGCTTAGATGCCGAAGGCACGTCATTGGCAATGACGTTATGACGAGGCCGGGAGCAGAGGAGAAAAGTTAATTATTATGCCGCTGTAGCTCAGTGGTAGAGCACGTCATTGGTAATGACGGGGTCGCAAGTCCGATTCTTGCCAGCGGCACCATTAAAAAAGCCACCTTTAGGGTGGCTTTTTTAATGGTACAAGTAGGCAGAACGGACTTGCGGGGGCAAACGCAAGTGCGGAGCGGGAAGTTGTCGAAAACGAGTGTTGAGCTTTAGCGAATAGCTTAGCGAGATACGAAGTTTGAGACTTACGACGCGAGGAGGACCCGCTCAAAAGCGGGAGTACCCATTCTTGCCAGCGGCACCATTAAAACACAAAAGCACCCTTTATGGGTGCTTTTGTGTTTTAAAAGTATCGTTAGTCAGCAATCGGACTTGCGGGGGCAGGAGCAAGTCTGGCGACAGAGCCAAGCGGAGTTTGGCGAAGGAGAGCGAGCGAAGCGAGAACCAATGGTTTGCGCGGTGGCTAAAGGCCGCGCGCACAAGCTTGCAAGCCCCACCATTTTTAAGAATGCACCCTTTGAGGTGCTTTTTTTGTATATATTCCAAAGCATGCAAAGAGTCCGATTTCAGATGTTTTTAATTTGAAGGTTTTAAAAGGATTATCGGACTTTTTAGTAAAATCATGATGAATTAATTAGGATAATAGAGAATTTATATTTTATAATCCGAACTATTATTTGACATTGAATTCGTTGCTTTATAACATATGATACTTGGAATTGATATTATGAGGAATTCTATATGAGCAGAAAAATGAAATCTAAAGATATAGAAACACTAATTTATTTAGCAATTATTGCCTCTCCTATATATGGCATATATTTACTATTTCAAAATTATGGCGGTATGATTGGATATAGTATTGCATTTCTACTTATTTGTATTTCTTTAGTTTATATTTTAGTCTTTATCTTTGAGTATTTCTATTATAAAAGTGAGAAGTTTTTAGCAATCAAAAATAGCATCAAAGAAAATACTCTAAAATGTAATGAACTTAATGCTCATATAGAGGAATTAAAACAAGTTTCGCTAGTCAAAAACACTGTAGATTACGGTGTTGCAAATTATAACGATAATAGCAAATATAAATACCAAAGAAAAGAATTAGAAAAAATCAAATCAAGTCCTAATATATATAATTGCTCGCTTTCTATATGTAAAGGGGCTCAAGAACAACCCTTTAAATACTTATGTAAATATTTTAACATAAAAGCTGATGAAGATACATTATCTAATATTGAAAGTGTATTTAATGATTTCTCCGCAGCAGAACAAGGTAAAATTTTATTAAAAAAAGAAAGAACAGATATTTTAGATAGTATACAAAATAAACTACCTAGCTTTCTTTTGAAATTCCGTCAAAAAAAATTGATTAAAAAGCTAGGATTTGACGATATAGATTTTAATGACTATTACTTTCCTAAATATACATTTAATTATGTTAGTGCTGGCGGAAATAGTTCAATGTCTTGTGATATATTATTAAACCTCGAAAATTTAGAAAAATTTATATTATATTTATCTAATATTATTAAATTTAAAAAAAGTATTGCTGGTCAGAGAATGTTAATGACATCATCTTTACGAGAAAAAATAAAAAAAAGAGATAAATATAAATGTAAGCATTGTGGCATTTCAGTAGCACAAGAACCAAATCTACTCTTAGAAATAGACCATATTGTTCCTCTATCAAAAGGAGGAATTACATCCGAAGATAATTTACAAACACTTTGTTGGAGATGTAATCGGAAAAAAGGAAATAAAATTTTAAGTAATGAAAACTAATTTTTGTTTTCCCACATATTAAGTTTATATGAAAGCTCTTTAAAATCATCATAGAAATTAGTCCGATAATTGCATAGTATCTCGCACCATTAAGAAAGGCCTCCCTTGCGGAGGCTTTTTTGTTACGATAGCCAGAGAGGGTGTTATGAAAAAAATTATAACGATTATCTATTTATTCTTGTTATCAGGATGCGCAACCGTTATGCGCGATAGTAATCAAATCGTTCCCATTCAAGCTAATATTGATGATGTCTACATTGAAATACTTGATGCAAATGGAGCCATTGTCTACTCGGGAAAGACACCTACCACTGTTTGGTTAAAAACATCACGTAAAGGTTATTTTTCTCCTGCAAAATATACAGTTAAAGCCTATAAAGAAGGTTATGTCACCCAATATACTACTATTGATTGGCATATCAGTAATTGGTATTGGTTCGGAAATATTGTTTTTGGATATGTTGTGGGATGGTTCTTTGTCGATCCTTTAACAGGAAAAATGTATTATCTTGATGATATTGCAACTATAAACATGCCTCTAAAACAAGATTAATTTCTGTTTTATAATTCTTTTTAAGCCAATGGGAATTTACCTTCTTGCCAGTGGCACCATTTTTGATATTTCCGACAAATGGGCGGATTTTTTAGATTTTAAAATAGGAAATTTTCAATAATTTATTGGACTCTTTTATATAAGCATTAGACATTTTTTGATGAAATAATTCACTTTATAATAAATATCTTTTATTTGACTCTAATACAAATCATATTAGAATTATTATAACTTTTAAAGGAATGATAATTATGAAAAAAATTGTATTTATAATGTGTTTTGCACTTTTGGGATGCTCATCTAATAAGTTTCTTTATAAAAATAAAGATGGCATTAACATCTATCAGGCTAGCTGCAATACTTTAGGTTATTGTTATGAGAAGGCAAATTTTCAATGTAAATCCGGCTTTGAAATTATTGATAAGGTAGTAAACGCCAATAGTGACTTTTTTTCCATTCAAATAATTTATAAATGCAGGTAGATATCTAAGTGTCAATAAAATAGGTGTGTTTGATGAAAAAATATATGTTATTATTTATTGGCTTTTTTATGGGATGGACAATGATTGTATTTGCGGATAATTATCTAATACTGATAAAGGAGAGTTATCTGTAGCGCAAGCTTACGTAGTGTTAAAAGGTAATCATAATACAATAGAGGGATCAACTAAATTTGCATCTCTAGTTCATTTTATGGCAGGAATGAGAACATATGCTCAATACTATAATATATTGAAAAACACTGGAGATAAACAAGATAAAATTGAAGTTTGTTTAGCAGGTCGGAATTTATTGGTATATCAAAATATAATCTTTAAAAATTATGAGGAAGGCAAAACTAAAGGAGAAGAAAACTTTTCTATAGAATTTTTTAAAGAGTTGGAAAATTGTTCAAACACAAATTAAAAACGATGTTTAACCTTCCTTGTTAATTTCTTAAAATCATTATAAAAATTAGTCCGATAATTGCATCGCAAAAGCGCATTATTAATAAAAAAGCACCGCCTTTTTTCAAGCGGTGCTTTTTTTTATACTTTTTTAGAGGCAAGAAAGGCTTCCACCTTTTGCATATCTGCCTCTTCTTTCGCTTTTTTTTCAGCTTCAAGAATGGCATCCTGGCGCCTTATTCCAGCTACTCTTGCGTCATGACGAGCTTTCTCTATTGCGGCCTCTTCTTCCCTAATTGCCTTAATAGTTTTAGCGCCATAGGATTTCAATAGCTTTGTCACTGCCGGACTCGAACTAATGTCCAGCAAAGTTCTAGTTTCGTAATGAGAACAGTCACAATACTCTGGAGGATTGCTCCAACCCTCATTAATCCACACCTGAACCTTGGTGTTAGGATCAAGACCTTTTTCGAGCAAGTCAATCATCTTATCGATATCAACCTTTTCACAAGCCTCTATCAATTCTTGCTCTTCTTTTTTCTGTCTTTCTGCTTCATTTTTGGCTCTGTACTTTTTCCAATACGGAAACAGATAAACTACTAGAACCACAGCCAACACTACTACTAAAATGATAAAAATTTTTTCCATAATTTTACTTTTTTAATTTATAATAATATTTTTTATAAAGAATATGTATCACATTTTGAACAAAAGCGCAACACAAAATTTGGACAAAATTGTATCTTTTCAATTTTTATTCTTATTTTCTTAAAATCATCATAAAAATTAGTCCGATAATTGCTTAATCTTACATCAGCTTATGGATGTCGTATTCATCATAGCCTTCGTAATAATAACTAACATCAATTCCTTTCATGAATACTTCTCTTTCATTAATTCTATCAGTAAGGGCATTTTTTAAGAGATGTTTTATTTCAATATCTTTAATTGGGCTTCTTTCCATAGCGGACAGATAGTCGGATTTATCAATTTTATTCCAATCAACCACCATTTTTAGTTCTTTTTTGAAGATTAAATCCAGCCAAATTCGGGTAGCGCGACCATTTCCTTCTCTAAAAGGATGAGCTATATTCATTTCAACATATTTTTCAACAATTTCATCAAAGGTTGATTGGGGCATTTTATCTATATGTTTTAAGGCTTGCTCTAAGTACATAACCGGCGCAAATCTAAAATTTCCTTTAGAAAGATTAACAGTCCGTATTTTTCCGGCAAAATCATAAATATCTTCAAATAAAAATTTGTGAATCTGCTTCAATCCGGCAAAAGTACCGACTTTAAGAGTATTTATTTTACCACTGTCAAAAAGTTTTTTAGCTTTTTCTTTACTAAGCTTTTCTTCTATTTTATTCAACTCTAATTGATTGGTGATATTTAACTTATTTTCTAAAACCATTATTTCCCTCTTTTTCACGTTTATTTAATTTTAAACATAAAAAACTAAAAAGCAATTAAGTTTTAATGATAATTATTAGAAATCTAACAATTAATAAGTTCAATTTTATGGTAAAGCTGTTTAAAATCATCATAGAAATTAGTCCGATAATTGCTTTAGTCACGCGCACTATTAAAAAAGCTCTTACTCGTAAGCTTATTTCATTCGCTAACTCGTTTCGGTCACCGCTTTGTAACGCTTGTTTCGCATCGTTTTCTCTTGCTCACGCGCTAACAAATGCGTAATCTGCGTTGACAATAGCCAATTACTTTTGGCTATTATCTGCCTCACCCCAAGGGTGTTTTTTTTAGTTACCTTAACTCTCTGGCTTGAATGGTGACCGAGATTTTGTGCTTTTGTTTTGGTTGCAGGCGGACAAAAGCATCCCCAACGTTTGATGGTTCCACACACACAAAGTTTTTATATTGCCCGGGGCTCATTTCCGCCAAGTCTTTGGCCGGGTTCCACACAACAGTCGTGTTTGAGTTTTCTTTTTTTATGGAGATTATGCGCTTAAATCCTTCATCTATGATGGAAATAGGCTGTGTCTGGCTGATAAAAATAGAATCAAACTCGCCGTTTATGCGCAAATCGTTTTCTTGAGTATAAAGATTGCCGTCAAGAGAGTTCTTGTAAGCATGTCCGGCCAAGCCTTTTATTTCAACCTTATCAAGCGAGCTAATGTTAAAATAAGCGTGCAAAGCCTCGCTAAAATCAAATTCTTCATCGCCATGGTTGGTTGTTTCCAGCGAATATTCAAGCTTGTCGGTGATTTTAATCAAAACTTTTGCCGATGCCTTGAGATTGTATTTCTCGTCGGGAATTAACGAGAGTTCTGCCTCAATCTTACTTTCATCAACACAAACATTTTTGAGCTGCCAGGTCGAAAGCCGTGCAAACCCGTGGCGTGGCAGATGATTGTTGAGCTTTTCTTCGGCAAAACGGGGCCAGCAAACGGGAATACCGCCGCGAATGGCCTGAACATTGTCAAATTTATTAAAATCTCCGAGCCAAAAGATATCATGCTCTTGGTCGGCTGGGCGATAAGATAAGAGATTCCCACCAAAAAGCGCAATCTTGCACTCAGCCAACCTATTGCGTAAAGTAACAAAACCATCATCAGTCATCATTTTTCACCTTTGTTTTTAGATTAACTTATCAAGATAAAAGTACATTCACTCTAAAACATTAATACAGTTTTATTGGGCCGCGCGCAAGCTGTTGATGATATTTGTGGCAATGTTTTCTGCTTCGCTGTCGATACCGGCAGCCTGCAAAGCCATTTTCTTTAGGCAGGTATTTACGATTTCATCTTTGGTCGCGGTTATGTTTTTTGTAAACAAGGTCCCGTTTTTCAATTTTGCTTGCGCCTCACTTAGAGCGCAGGCCTTAAATTTGTCCTCGGCGGTTGCATTGCTGCTGAGGTTCTTATATTTCTCAAGAGTTGCGCAGCAGCTCAACAAGCCGGCAATAGCCAAAATCAAACAAGCCTTTTTCATAATAAAATCCTTTCTTTTGCGATGATGATGAAGTTTACAATTCAAATAGTTTAATTTTAGTAAGAAAAATATTCTTTTTAAAAATTTTTATAGTAAACTGAAAAAAGTTTTTAAGTTACGGGAACCAGAGATGAAGCTAAAAATAATTTTTGCCAATGTTTTGCAGGGAATGATACACCTTGGTTTTAATGAAAAAAAAGAAAATATTTTAGGTGGTTTTCACCCGGAAAAATACATTGAATATTTTTCTGCTTCCAAACCAGATATTTTATGTTTGGCAGAAAGTGTGATAGATGATGGGAATGGCAACAGTTCCTTTATTGCCGAGTTATCAAAAAGATGCGATTTGCCGTATTATAAAAATTTACCGGGAGAAAAGGCCTGGTTGGTGAAAGATAAGTTTTACGGATTATCCATTTGTTCAAAATTTCCTTTTTTAGAATATGAGGTATCAAAATTAGCCAATCCCAAAATTGAGACCATCCGCCCGAATGGCGAGCATTGGATTATGCACGATAAATATATCCAAAAAGTATCTTTAGAGTTAGAACAAGGAAAATCTGTTAAGATAATAAACACACATATGTTTCCGTTTCAGCACTTTGGCAAGCATTTTTGGGATGACGAGTTTGCCTCCTATCGTCGTCAATGGGCAAAAATGCTCGCTTCAGAAGATGAGCTTTCGATTGTGGCTGGAGATTTTAATACGGTCGATATCACAATTTCTGATGCGTTTCCGGAACTCCAAATCGGAGATAAGCTGCAATCGATAGTTTCTTACGACGGTCAAAAATATCAACCCAAATATCCTTATGCAACTCAAATAGAATATATTTTGACCACTAAAGATTTTAAGGTTTTGTCAGCCAAAGAAGATATGTGTTTTTCTGACCATCCCTTTTTAATTGCCGAAGTGGAAGTTTGAGCAAACAACAGGTGTCAATAAGTTGGAAATTAATTTGGTATTAGGCAAAAGGAAAATTTATGGAAACATGGGATTTGTATGATGAGGTAGGCAAGATTATCGGTTCTCATATCAGGGGAAGAGAGATTCCGGCAGGAGCGTATCACTTGGTTGTGCATGTTTGGATAAAAAATTCAAAAGGACAATATCTGATTTCCAAACGCGCGGCCTCAAGAAAAGTCAATCCGCTGATGTATGAATGCGTGGGAGGCTCTGTTTTGCAAGGAGAAACGAGCCTGCAGGGTGCCCTGCGCGAGGTTAAAGAAGAAGTGGGGATAGATCTTTTGCTGCAACAGGGAAGAAAGGTTTTTTCTAAAAAAAGAGATGTTGTTGACGGCAAACGGTTTGGCGACATCTTAGACGTTTGGCTTTTTGAATATAACGGCGAAGTAACTTTGAGCAATGCCACCACTCAAGAGGTTGCGGAAACAAGTTGGCTTTATCCTCAAGAAATAAGGTCTCTATACCAAAATCACCAATTGGTTTGGACCTTGGGGTATTTTTTTGATGAGATCGCTTAAAATAAAAAAATCATCAAGCATCAGCCGAAAGCCGGGGTTTGACAAAAACAGCTATGGAAGTGTAGGTAAAAGCCTAAAGACAAAGAAACCCGCTGCAAATTTTTAGGCGAAATTTTATCTTGCCAAAAGAGACAAAAAATGATATATTGATAATCAAGATTTTGCCAAAAGAGACAAAAAATGATATATTGATAATCAAGATTAAAGTTTATGTTCTATTATTGGGTTTGGGCACAGTCATAAAGATTGTTTCCGATAATAGAATTCACCAAAAGAAAGATTGCCCGGTCTTTCTGATAAAAATTCAAAACAATATGGAAACGATTATCAATCGGAAGAGTTTCAAAAACGTTGAAGCATTTCTGAGAATGGATGTAAACGGAGAAATTTTCGTTGATTGTAAGTTTTACGACGGCTGGAAATCATACCCTGGCCCGTCGGTCAGCCTTTCTCTTCGGCCCACGCCGGCGTTGATGGCAGAGATCCGTCAGCGAGGCACCTGGGCAGCCCCGATGTCCCCCGAGCTTGAGCAGTTTGCCCGAGCCGCTTGGACAGAGGCTGCAGAAAAAAGTTCATGGTTCCGGAATGAATAAAACCGGAACCGGAAAACAAAACGCTCACCACACCAGACGTGGAGAGCGTTTTTGATTTTTAAAAACATAAAGCCCCTAATCCCATTTTTTAAAAACGAAGAACACGGCCAAGAGGATTAAGGCAAAGCCGACCAGATAGTTCCATTTAAGGTCTTCCTTAAGATACAAAACGGAGAAAACACAAAAAACAACAATAGTAATGGCTTCCTGCATGATTTTGAGTTGGGCGGCGCTGAAAAACTCATGACCGATACGATTAGCCGGCACCTGAAAGATATATTCAAAAAAAGCAATTCCCCAGCTTGCCAAAACCACGATCCACAAAGCGGTGGACTTAAATTTCAAATGCCCATACCAGGCAAAAGTCATAAACACGTTAGAAATTGTCAAAAGGATTAAAGGATAAAACTGTCTCATTTCTATTCTCGATATTTCAGAAGTAAAAATAAATTTTTCGCAAGGCATAATACCCCCAAAAAAATAAAAATGAACAAAATTTTTCAACCCCTGTGCTTTTCTGTAAATCTTATGGATTTTTTAAGCTTATGGGGCTATAATTTGGGCATTATCAAACAATGGGGCAGATTTTATGAGTGAAAACAAACCCAAAATTCAAAAAAGTCGTAAGGAGCAGCGTTTTGAGCGCGAGGCCAAAGCTCTGCAAAAAAATCTTGCAAAGCGCAAAAAGCAGCAGGAACAACGTGAACTTTTAAAAAAGGAGAACCGGCATGGACAGGATTAAAATCAGAGGCGGCAAAGTCTTAGAGGGACAAATTTTTATCAGCGGCGCCAAAAACGCAGCCTTACCGCTAATTTGCGCCAGCTTGTTAACCGATGAAACCGTGACTTTAACCAATATGCCGATGCTCTCAGACATAAAGGCCATGAATATCCTTTTGGAGCAATTGGGCACCAAGATAGATGAGTTTAATGATTTTGTAGACGGCCACCCGGCCAAGACCTATTCCTATCGTACCAAAGAGGCAACAAGCTTGGTAGCCCCTTATGATTATGTCCGCAAGATGAGGGCTTCTTACTATGTTCTGGGACCGCTTCTGGCGCGCTATGGTAAGTGTGAACTATCTTTGCCGGGCGGTTGTGCCATTGGTGCCAGACCGATGGATATCCATTTGGCGGCCTTGGAGCAAATGGGCGCACAAATAGAGATTAAAAACGGCTACATTTTTGCCGATGCCCATGGCAAGCTAAAAGGTGCGCACATCATTTTTCCGGGTGTTTCCGTCGGTGCCACTTGCAATGTTTTGATGGCATCTGTTTTGGCCGAAGGCCGCACTGTTTTGGAAAACTGCGCCAAAGAGCCGGAGATTGGAGATTTGGCCGAGTTGTTAAATGCCATGGGTGCCAAGATTGAAGGTATTGGTACCTCTGTTCTGACCATTGACGGCGTAGAGAAATTGCACGGAGCCACGCACAAGGTTATTCCCGACCGCATTGAGGCTGGTTCTTATGCCGTTGCCGCGGCCATCACCCGGGGCAAGATAGAACTGATAAACGCCCAAAGCGCCACTTTGCGTCGCCCTCTGCAGGTTTTGAAAGATATGGGGGTTAGGGTTTCGGAAACAGACAGGGGAATTTTGATTGATGCCAAAGGTTGCCACCTGGTGGGGCAAGATATCATGACCGAACCTTTCCCTGGCTTCCCGACGGATTTGCAGGCACAATTTTTGGCGCTGATGCTGACAGCCGAAGGCGCCTCCATGATAACCGAGACCATTTTTGAAAACCGCTTTATGCACGTACCTGAGCTTTTGCGTATGGGAGCCAACATCAATGTTCATGGCCATGCCTCGGCTATTGTCAGAGGAGTCAAAAAGCTCTCCGGCGCGCCGGTAATGGCAACAGATTTGCGTGCATCTTTTGCTCTTGTCCTGGCAGGTCTGGTGGCAGAAGGGGAGACAATAGTCAACCGTGTCTACCATTTGGATCGCGGCTATGAGAAGTTGGAAGAAAAACTGAGAGCCGTCGGCGCGGATATTGAGCGTATTAAAGACAATGACGAAGAATAGTTTTTTTAAGCTGGAAAAATGGATTAAAAGCAGTTATATTGCTCTGGAAGGGTAAAATAACGAAAGGAAAGACACATGAAAAGATTGTTGGCTTTGTTTAGTTTGGTGCTGGTTGTTAGTGGTTGTTCCGGACAGCCGGTATTTAAGGGCAGGAGCTATCAGCTTTTAGAGGCTCAAAATAATGCTAAGGTTATTTTGGAGTTTGCCCAAGACGAGAACCGTTATTATGGCTCGGTTGTTAATCGTTATTTTGGTAGCTACGAGTTAGATGGTGATAAGATAAAGTTTGGACCGGCTGGTGTCACCATGATGATGGGGCCGGAGGACCAGATGGAGGCAGAGCAGAATTATCTGCAAATTCTGCCTAGGATAGTGAGCTACAAGATGGATGGCTCCAACCTGGTTTTGGTAACTAACAACGGCCAAGAGCTTGGTTTTAAAGAAATCCCCCATCCTGAGGAATAAACAAAAAAAAGCCCGCCAATCGGCGGGCTTTTTTTAGGAATTACTTATCTTTGTAGAAAGTAAAATATTGGTAGACATGGGCAAAGAAAGATGCCTTAAAGCATGAATCCAAGAAAGATAATGCAAGAGCCAAAACCATAAATATGAATTTGACTACATAGCTTTCAACACCCATTGCCTGATACAAAAGTGCCAAGAGGTAAACAACCACGGCCACCGGGATCATCAGCAAAGTTTGTCCCCAAAAGATTTTATTAAAGTTACCTTTGCAGAGGGCATAAGCCTGCTTAACGGTCATGCTTTTATCATCAACAGTGATGGCTGCAAATACTAGGAAGATTGGCGCCAAACAAATACACCATGCCACCAACACCACAACGGAGAACAGATAAGTTATGTTGCCGACATCCGCGTTAATACCAAAAAGCCCCAGAATCATACCATAAAGTAAGGTAGCTAAAACAAAAGGAACCACAATTGCCAGCATCAATAAAAAGCTTGTCCAGATATAGAGAAGAACGCGCTTGAAAAATCCGTCTGAGCGAAAATCAATAGGTGCTTTCAAGATGATTGCCCGACAATAGTTAACGATAATGCCGACAGAAATCAGTAAAATGAGCAAGCTCGAGATAGACTGAGCCGCGCCACCAACACAGTCTGCATTGCTGAAAGAGCACAAAACCGGAAATCCGTTAAACATCTCCCATAAAACGGCAATAATGCCAACAGCAACAACCCTTAAATACAGTTCCCAGTTGCAGAGCGTATACATAAAGCTGCGACTGAGGGTTTCCACAAAGGGGAGGTTAATTGTTTTCTGTTCTTTCATTTTCATTTCCTTCAGTTAAGAAAAGATTTTGCAGCCCACAGAAATTGACAAAAAAGCTCATCAAGATCAAGACCACAAAGTTGAATACGTATTCACCGACCAAAATAATATAAAACGAATTATCCTGCGCGGCAATAGTAAAGTTGGCAGAAACTGCCGATAAAGAAAAGATGAATAAGAAAAACCACAACGTAAGGCTAAAAATAAGCCGCAAAGCATTTCCTCTGGTTTTTAGCCACGTCTGCCACAGAGAGGGGATTTTTTCCCCGCTCCAAATTAAGGCAAAAATACTGTAAAATCGCAGCAATATAAACGGTACTAAAAAGCCCAAAGCCACAACGGCAAAATAAGCGAGCTCAATTCGCCAATCAGGGTTAGGAACACGCACCATCAATTTATACCAAGATAAGCCGGAGATAGCATTAAGCAAAATAAAGATAACAAAAGCAATAAAGGAACTGAAGTCTTTTTTCTGAGGCTTTAAGATAAGTTGCCAAGAAATATCTTTTTGGAGCCACACAGCCTGAAAATAACGGATACAAAAGGCCGCCACAATCAACAAAACCACTAGGCGGATTCCGACATAAAGATATATGCTGTTTGAGCAAAACAAATTTTGTTCCAGCGAACTCGAGGCACAAAACATAGATTGCCCGCCCAAAATATAAACGACACTCATGAGCAAAGCATAAAAAGCGGCCGTAAAGAAAAATTCTCTAAAATGATTCATGAAAATAAAATAAGGACCAAAGACAATTCTGCTCCAGGGAAAACGAACGGTTCCCTCTTCAGGTTCAGAAGGGCCAAACATTTTGGAAAGAAAAGATTTCATTTCAGTCATAATTAGATTTCCTTTACCATAGAGATTCCGGGAAGATTGCGAATTTGGGAGAGGACATCGCCAAAAAGAGCATAACCTCCGGCAAGTTCAATCCGAATATCCCAATTATCATTATCAGGTTTGATATATATTTTATTTTTGCCGTTTCTATCCTTGCTCAAAATTTGTCGCAAAGGTGTTACGGCAGAAACATCAGATAAGCTGATTTCCAGACCATTTGCCACCTCGGCAATAGCTTTATCAAGCGTATCAACATGGTTTATCATAACGCGAGGGCGCCCCTCTTCCTCCTGCTTATCAATAGTGACGCTCACCAACAGAGGCTGCCCTGATTTAATGACATCCTCATAGCGTGCCAATCCCTCAGAAAAGAGCAGGCCTTCAAAATTGCTACTACCGTCAGATATTTCCAAAAAGGCATATTTGTTGCCATTTTTAGAGATTCTCTTTTGGAAAGAGTTAACACACCCAGCCAACTTGGCACGGATATTATCACCAACTCTAATCCCTTGGAAAACTTCACTGCATTTCTTAACGCCCAAGCGCTCCATACCTTGAGCATAGCTGTCCAGAGGATGCGCGGAAAGATAAAAGCCGATAACTTCCGCCTCCAGTTGCAGGCGTTCCAGTTCGGGCCAATCCGGTTTTTCAGCGAGCTTCACGGCAGATTGCAGCTCCTCTGTGCCAAAGAGAGATGATTGGGCACTTGTTTTGAGCTCCGTAGCCGAGGCTATGTGCGAGATAATGGTATCAATATTTGCAAAAAGTTTACCGCGGTTTTTATCAATACTGTCAAAGGCGCCGGCTTTAATAAGCTGTTCCAACTGGCGGCGGTTGATTTGCTTGGCATCGATACGGTGTATGAAATCAGAAATGCTTTTGAAAGGTCCATGAGCCTTGCGCTCTTTTTCAATAGCTTCCATGTTGGCAGCGCCGACACTTTTAATTGCCGCCAGACCATAGCGGATATTTCCATCCTCCACCGAAAAGTCTGCATCAGATTTATTGACATCTGGGGGCAAAACCTTATAGCCCATTTTTTTGCCTTCTTCTTTGTAGAAGAGAAGTTTGTCAATATTGGTGATATCCAAAGACATTACCGCACACATAAACTCAACCGGATAGTGCCTTTTAAGGTACGCGGTCTGATAAGAAACCAGAGAGTAGGCAGCGGCATGGGACTTATTGAAACCATATGAGGCAAACTTTTCCATTTGGTCAAAAATTTTGGTGGCAACATCTTCGGCAATACCATTTTTAACCGCACCTTCGGTAAACATTTTGCGCTGCTTAGGGATCTCATCGCGCATTTTCTTACCCATAACCTTGCGGAGCTTATCTGCGCCACCCATGGTGTATCCGCCAAGCACTTGAGCAATTTTCATAACCTGCTCTTGGTAGACCATAATGCCGTATGTCTCATCCAAAATCGGAGCCAAGGATGGGTGGAGATAGGTAATTTCTTCCTCGCCATGCTTGCGTTTGATATAGGTTGGAATATTATCCATCGGTCCCGGACGATAAAGAGAAACAATAGCGATAAGGTCTTCAAAACGGTCGGGCTTAATTTGTTTGTGCACGTCCTTCATGCCCGGCGATTCAAACTGGAAGACGGCGGTAGTATCACCACGTTGGAGCATTTCGTAGGTTTCTTTATCATCAAGCGGGATATTGTCCATGTCGAGCTCAATGCCTTTAGTTTTTTTGACCCAGTCAACTGCGCGTTTGATGACGGTAAGAGTCTTAAGCCCCAAAAAGTCAAACTTGATAAGACCTGTTTCTTCCACAAACTTCATATCATATTGGGTCACCGGCATATCGGCTCTTGGGTCTTTGTAGAGCGGCACCAACAACTCAAGCGGTCTATCGCCGATAACTACACCGGCGGCATGCACACCGGAGTGGCGGTAAAGGCCCTCAAGCTTCATGGCAATATCAAAAAGCTTATTAACTTGCGGATCATCACGGCGCATTTCCTCAAGTTCCGGCACTTGGTCCAAAGATTCCTGCAAGGTTGGGTTTTTGCCTTGTGCACCGGGAGGGATCATCTTAGAGATTTTGTCAGCCTGGGAGTAGGGCATCTGCAGCACACGCGCCACATCGCGGATAACGGCCTTGGATTGGAGCTTTCCGTAGGTGATGATTTGCGCCACATGGTCAAAACCGTATTTGTTTTGCACATACTCAATGGTTTTGCCGCGGTTTTCCTGGCAGAAGTCCACGTCAAAATCGGGCATGTTAACACGCTCGGGGTTCAAGAAACGCTCAAACAAGAGGTCAAGCTTTATGGGGTCAAGGTCGGTAATTCTGAGAGACCAAGCCACAATGGAGCCTGCACCGGAACCACGCCCGGGGCCAACCGGCACCCCATGCCCTTTTGACCACTGGATAAAATCCGCCACGATGAGGAAATATCCGGGGAATCCCATTTTTTTGATAACGCTGAGCTCATATTCCAAGCGGTCGTAATATTTCTTGTCTATTTCAGCCTTTTGCTCGGCCGTCATGCCCTCAAAATAGACGTGTTTTTCCATTCTCTTAGCCAAGCCTTTGTGGGCTTCTTGGTCAATATATTCATCTTGAGAAAGCCCGCCCGGACATTCAAAAATAGGCAACAACGGCTGCACCTTCTCAGAGAGGTAGTTGCAGCGCTTGGCAATATTGACGGTGCTTTCCAAAGCCTCGGGCAGGTCGGCAAAAAGCTCCACCATTTCAGCCTCGGAGCGCAGACGGTTGTTGGGGGAGAATTTTTTTCTGTTTTCATTAGCGACATATTCGGCCGCGGCAATACAAACCAGGGCATCGTGCGCCTCATACATATCCACATCAAAGAAGAACGCCTCATTGGTTGCCACCAAGGGAATGTTGTATTTATAGGCCCAGTCAATGAAGGTATCTTCGGTTTGGCGCTCGCTTTCAAGGCCGATACGTGAAATTTCCATATATAAACGGTTGCCGAAGAGATCATGCAATTTGCAAAGGCATTGCTCGGCCTCGGGTATACGTTTTTCCAACAAAAGCCGCCCGACTTGTCCCTCAACACCGCCGGTCAGAGCAATCAGCCCGGCATTAAAACTCTCAAGGTCAGACATTTTGAGTTGAGGTTTCTCGTTGCTTTGCGGGTTATCAAGGTAAGAGCGCTTCATCAAATGCATGATATTAGCATAGCCCTCGGCATTCATGACCAGCAAGACGATTTTATCTGGCTCAATGATTCTTCCCTTAGATTTCAAGACATCATCGGCATCGGGGTTTCTAAGGTAGAATTGGCAGCCCAGAATAGGCTTAATACCTTCATCGGAGGCATATTTAGAAAAAGCCTTTCCGCCAAACATATTAGCGGTGTCGGTCACAGCAATGGCGGGCACACCCTGCTCATGCAAACGGTGCATAAGGGCAGGCACTTTCATTGCACCCTCAGAAAGTGAGTAGGCGG
Source organism: uncultured Pseudomonadota bacterium (assembly GCA_949290295.1). Taxonomy (GTDB): domain Bacteria; phylum Pseudomonadota; class Alphaproteobacteria; order RF32; family CAG-239; genus CAZU01. The sequence continues at coordinate 50,969 of CASERH010000005.1, forward strand.
TATGCACGCGCAAATGTATAAATTTAGGCTCAGCCATAGACAATCAATCCCCCAAGCTTTTCACATCATAAACAAATTCTTTTTCAGACACAACGAAAATCTACCGCTTATCATCAAGGGAACGGATTTTTTAAGTAAAAAGCTATAAGGATTTAGCGACTGTTGCCAATGCGGTTGATTTGCAAAGTTTTCAAATCAACATTTGAGGGTTTTGCCGGTTTATAGGGAGGTTTTGCAAAAGAAGATACCCCCCGCAAACTCATCATCTTGTCCTTTAGGGCGGGGGCATTACCTGCAGTTTGTGGAGATTGAGAACGCTCAGAAGCTTTCCCGTTGATTATATTTCCGACCAGAGCGATGTTTGTATAACGTTTTTCTCCTGGCGGTGTATGGAGAGGGTTGTTTCCTTTTTGAGATTCTTCCAACATAAAACGTCCAAAACTCAAACAAGAATAGCCGGCACCTTGTGCAATTTTTTCACCCAGTGTATCGGCCAGAGTTTCAGATCCGTCCATATAGAGAACCTTATTGGGGTCGGCCATTCCTTTTTCCCCATCAACAAAGGTGATTTCTTGCGGCTGAGCCTGCGGCCGATGATAAAATTCAACCAAATGTCCCATTTCATGAGCAATAATACCGGCCAACAGTTGTTCATTTTTACAAGCAACATCTGCAACAAATAGTACAGCCTGGTTTGTTTTACCGTCTGTGCCGCGTTTAAAAACCATACCTCCATTGGGCTTTTTCCAACGGTCAGGGGGACAAATAGCAATAGTTACATCAGTATTTGTCAGTATTTTTTTCAATTCTTGATTAATGGGAGATTTCCCGTTTTCCATTTTCTTCAAAATTTTTTTTATTTTGGAAGTTTTGATGAAGTTTGCAATTCTGGGTGGAGCTTTTTCTTTTAGCTGTTCTTTGCTGGGCCACCAAGTCAAATCGCCCAAATAATAAGTCTCTGAATTTTCACGGATATTAGCTATAAGCCTATTTCTGCCTTCTTCCGAGACATCAGGCAAACAAGCATTTATCATATTAGCCGAATGTTGTAATAAGTCAAAATTTCTGTTTTCTTGAGTATCCATGATTTCAGCCTCTTTCTATTAGCCATCTAAAGAAAGTATACACTAAATTTATATTTAAGACAACAGAAGACTTTGCCTATACTTGGATGTAAAAAATATTGAGGTTTATTTTATCTTTCACCTTGCGGGTGAAGGATAAAATAACTATATACGATTTATGTATACAAAATAAAGGATGCGTATAATGAGCAATAAAACACCTCCAAACATCATCACAATCTTGTCTACCACCAGTGAGAACAAAATTAAAGCCTTGCGCAAAGCCAAAGGTTTTTCGCCCTCAAGGTTAGCCAAGCAGGCAAAGATAGATAAAGAACAATTACTCGTTTGGGAAAGCTCAAGAGTAGAGCTTATCACGTCAGAGCTTTCCAAAATAGCAAAAGTGCTTCAAGTCGATGATGACTTATTGCTGGATGGTGCTGCAGTTTTACCTTCTGCAGACTTACGGCAATTGAATTATATTTTTATGCAGCAAAAGCAAAAAGCAGACATTTCTCTTTTGCAAACACAAATTTTGAACTGGGCTGTTGTTTTATTGCACAATGTGCGTAAGGAATGGGAGAATATGAGAGCATCATCTTTTGCCGTCATAGCTCAAATGGACCGCAAACAAAAAGCCATTAAAGGGGCACAAATCAGAGATAACAGATATAAAGAATTTCGTGAGAAATTCAAAGAGATTCAATACAAGAAATTTCTTGAAGAAAAAAAGAAAGGAAATCAACTTAAAGCAACAAGGTTTGCAAATTGGTTTTTGAAACAGAAAAATATTTCAATTCCCTATGCAGAGAGCAACCAACTCCACAAATTAACTCAGTTAGCGCAGGCAAACAACCGTGAATTTAACACCCATAGCTAGCAAAAGGCTTTTTTGCTAGCTATGGGTTCTTGATATCGGAAAGCAAAATTTTTTAGACTTATCCTGTTATAAGTAATTTATAATATTCATTAACCTTTAACAGGAGAAAAAATCATGGATTTATTTAAAAAATATAGATCACCTTTGGGATATTTTATGGATGATGAGGAAAAGAGGAAGGATAGCTACGGCGTGGACCATAGCGGATTTTCCACTCGAGACGAGCTGGAATATCAAACCGCACGCTCTGAAAGAGAAAACGAGCTTATCCAAAATTATAACAATCAGGGAATAACTAAGGACTACCCTCAGCAAGGGACAAACTTTTGGGGTAATCCCGAAAATAATTACGGATTTGGCAATTCTAACATCAGCGCCAATATTGAGAGCCGCAAACAAAATCAAACATCTTTAACCCCGCAGCAAAACCAAATGCAAAACAGCTTTGCCTTCGGAAATAACAACCAAAATCAGATGATGACTAATAACAATTCGCAGGCAAAGCAAACTCCTT
>CASERH010000006.1 GCA_949290295.1 uncultured Pseudomonadota bacterium
GGAAGGCAGCCAGATGCTGATGAATGCGGTTGATGACAGCGGAGATACTACAAAATCAGGCCCAAACTCAAGTTTGGCGGTTGTAACCTCTAAGATTGATGCCAATTATGTCTTGCTCAACAATGTGGATGAAAATCTGACCCTGGTTCAAAACAACCTCCAGACCAGTGTCGATTCAATTAAAAACGTTGACCAGACAGAGGCTGCCGTTAAGGCTCTCTTGGCGATGAACAACCTTTCGGCATCTTATTCCGTGCTGCAGAACGCCATGAGTATGTCTTTGCTGAATTATCTTAATAACTAGTACCACAAGCTGGCTTACGCAAAGCCTCATCGACTTAGTCGATGAGGCTTTGTTCTTTTCCTCCTATAAGCTGATTCTTTGTATTATAAACCTCTTGTTACTTCGTATAGAAATATTTGCGATAGCATCTTACTGTTCCGTCACGCCGTTTGCAATAAGCTCCATATTCTATCCAATTGCCATTTTGGTCTCCATCCCAATAGCGGCAATCTTCAGGAGAGCTAAAGAGGGCTAGATTGCAGTCACAGTCATCATTGTTGTATAACAGTTCGCCGCTTCTTGTCTTGCAAGCGTTTTTCTTGGAGTTTGTCAATGCCGGAACAAGAGATGTATTACCAGGAGTTTTTCCAGAAATATTGCTGTAATTTTCTGAGATCTTATTACATGTATAGTCATCTCTGTATTTTTCGTGAATATCGTCTTTGTCACTCCCTTTATCATGTCCGAAAATCCAACATGCTGGTTTGTATCCGCCTGTTCTACTGAAATTTCCAACTTCTGAACAAGAATCATCTTTAGTATATTTGTCAGGATCACAATCGCATATCTCATACATGGTGATGTTTCCTAGGGTGCCGGCTACAGATTTTGAATTTCCTTGCGGAACCCACTGCGAAGTACTATCATTGGCATTGCAATTTGTTATGTTGCCGGCCGAAGTATCTTTATAATAGCCGTAGCTACTTAGACATTTATAATAAATCTGCCCACAACCGTCTAGCTTAAGCTCGGCATTTTTGTAGTATTCACAGGCCGAATTTAAAATATTCTTCAAGCTTTCTTGATTACCGCTATCCATTGCATTGAATTTAGATTGGTCAAAAGTTTGCTCTCCTGCTGTGGCTGAAATAATTATTCCCGAAGATGTCCAGCCACTCATATCTACCGGTCTGCACTGGCATGCTTGGTACAATTTTTGAGTCTTGCCGTTTTTGTCAACTTGAAGGCAAAAAGCTCCGTCTGCCGGAGGCTGTTCATTTTCGCCATCGCAAGCTGAAACAAATGATGAATTACACAGACATTCTTCAAAACGACGCTGTAATACGCTGCTTGCCGCTTCTCCCTCTCCGCTGCTAACATATCTTTCGCAATAATTTGAGCTTGTTACATAATAACTATAAGACGTATATTCATCGTTTAGACCCTGTCCATCATCATCACTTGCGTTGCAAGAGTATTTATAACTACTTTGACATTCACACTCACTATATAATGTGGTAGCCGTTCTGACGCTGTTTACATATTTTATCTGCGTACAACTCTGGTCTCCAGTAAGAGATGGCGCTTTGATCCCTTTATTTTGGCCGGATGGTTGGCAACTGTAAGCAAAGGCACTCGGACAATCACACTGATTAAATTTATCAATTCCGTTAGCCGTGCATTTATAAGCATCAACTTTTAAGTGATTAGGATCTGAGCAAGTTTCAGTATAATATTGACCACATTCGCAGCCAGAATATTTGGTTGAATTATCTCCAGTCTCCGAGTTTAGCGGCGTGCAAGCCTTATTGGCATCTTGTGGTTTGGTCATGCCTGGATTGCTGGCATCATAGGCACACGTTTCGCTATAATCACTGTCACATTCACAGTGGGTGTAGAGTTTTTCTCCATTCTCTGTTTTCTGACAATAATCATCATCATCTTTTAATTGTCCATTGGCTGTACAGGTATATTTATAACTACTGCTGCATTCACAAGATTCATAGTAGGTTGGTTGTTCTCCTTCACCATAAATCACTTCCGTACAAGAGCGTGACTTGGATGGAATAACCCCTTGGTTTGCTCCCGTTGCCTCGCAGGTTGTTTTATAGATACTTTTATCGCAAGTGCAACTCTCATACACCGTTGTTCCCAAACTGCCGTTTTCTCTGAGAGGTGTGCATGAACGACCTTTGGTGTTATTCTTGCCGGGACACTCCACCCAATTTTCTGGGCAACCACAAGATTTGTATAGACGGTTTCCCATCTCATCAACACAAGAATCTCCTAGTCCTCCTTGATCGTAACCTTGGCAGGTATACTGGTATCCGTTCAATTTACAAGCGGAAGTTTCTTCACATTGTGCATATTTGGTTACTTGGGTTTCGCCATTTACGGATACACAGCTTCCCCCCGTTCCAACCTGAGAGTCCGTACATACAGAATAAGTCTGTTCTTGGTACGATGAGCACTCGTTACTTACGGCACAACTGCTGTAATAAGTGCCGCTGCTGTCCGTGCAACTTTCGGCATTGGTTCCTGGCCCCGTTGACGCACAAGTTTTCCAGTTGGTCGGACATTTACATTTATATAGAATTTCATTGTCTGCGCTCACACAAGGATCGTAAGATGACTGATTGGTATCACATGCCTCTCTATGTTCATTGGTACAGCTGCTAGATGGAGTGGCGCATTCTGTATAATATTTGGTGCCATTCAATGTGCAATATGTCCCTATACCGACCTCATTATCTCCATTACAAGGTTTGTCGTAACCACTGGCGCAAATACAGTATTCAAAATATGTTATGCCGTTACGTGTGCACGGATTTACGCCTATCTGCAAGCTTCCTTGACATGTCTGGTTCTCTCCGTGCGTACAAGTCTCTTTGCTTACACAGCTGCCTTCTTTATAGTAGTATTGCCCATTTAGCATGCACGGCTCGCCGGTTCCGACTGTTCCCTCAGGACAAATGGCATATCCATCAGGACATCTGCAGCTCTTGTAGCCGCCGATATTGCCTTCATTATCTTGACACGGGTCCACACCAATCAATGGCGGCAGACACTTTTCCGTGTGCTGCCAAGTACATGCTGTCACCTCACACTGATAATATTTGCCTCCACAGCCATTAGGTTTGGTCACTCCTGTTGGTTTTTTGCCTCCGGGACAGCCATAATAATTATCTGCCCAGTTGGCCGGAAGTTCATCGGGTTTGCACTCACAAGCCTTGTATTTGCCATTGCACGGCTCACCTACCCCAATGTAGCGCTCGCCGTCACATTCCTGATTATAGTCTGATGTGCACTGACAATAAGGGTAGAACGATAATGTATCTTTGGTGCTGATTAGACCTTCCTGTGCAGCTCTGCGCAAGGTGGAATCTGAGCTTATCTTTTCTGCAGTCAATTGCAGACTGCAAGCTCCTCCAGACAGCATGCCCGCGCAGTTGTATTTATGATTTGTATAGGCCGGATGACAATCGCATTTGTCGTAGTATCGAACGCCGCCTTTGATAATGTAATTATCTCCTAAGATATGGCGAACCGGACAATTCTCTTCTGTCCACTTAAACTCTGAAGGATCATAATAGCAGTTATATGCTCTTTTGTTGGGATCTTCCGTATATTCACAAAGTTGCGCCTTTACTCCCGTTCCGTATAATGCTTTACACTGGCTTTCTGTTGAGGCTATGTTTATGGTATAGGAAGTATTGGGAGTTCCATCATCATTCAAAATATGCTTGCCGCATTGAGCTAAAATAGGCTTAACTCTACACTCTCCGGGTCTAAAATGAGCAACGCCATTTTTCATCAGTGTACTACCATTTCCATATTTACACCAAGATACCTCTGTCGTATCCGGTTTTTCATACGGGTAGTCGCATGTCTCTGTGTAATCTCTGGCATCACAAGTGCATTCAATCTTCTTCTCTCCGCAACGCTTGCCGCTCGCGCCGGGACCAAAACCTGCATTTTGGCATAAAATTGACGGATCTGTAGATGTGTTGATATCATCTATGATTGCAACTGTAGCACTTTCCTCAGCACAGTCATTATTAGCGCATTCTTCATAATAGGTAGCTCCTCCGACCGTACAAGCCAAGGCCCCCGGCGCAGGTGTCTTATTTTCATCATTCAGACACTGCTCGGTGTAAGAACTGCCACAATAACACGGATATGCCAATGTGTGGTTTTGTGAACACTGCCCTCCAAGACCGTCGACACCAAAAGTCGCTCCATCTCCAAGCAAATTTTTGCAGTCTAGTTCGTAGGCTTCTTCTTCCTCAAGGTAGGAAACTCCTTTACCGTTGGTGTCCATTTTATCGCAACGAGTGTAGCACTTTTCATATTTGAGATTTTTTGTTCCCTCAAAGCTACAGGTCTGACCGGCCGCTTCCTCCGTATCAGCACAGACTCTGGTGTCTACTCCGTCAACTTTGCGATTGCCACTGACATCAACCCATGTTTCCGGACATTTACAAACAACACGCTGTTGCAAAAGATTGGAACTCTCATAACAGTAGTAGTCTAATGATCCGGGCATGCTGGTCGACGTACACTCATCCGCGGAATAATACAGCGGACGATCTGTCGGACAAACGACCGAAAATGATTTGTATTTAACGCTGCCATTGCCATCAAATGTGCAGGCCTCTCCGACACCGATAAAACGACTCTTACACTCTGTTGATGTGAAGAACCTCCCTTGATAATAAATACCCGGCGTGCCGTTTTCATCTTTTTGTGATGAGCAATATTCTTCTATTGTTTTATACCCTTGTGATTTTGGACAACGGCAAACATACATAGCTGTTTCATCACCATATTTATTAAAACACATCTCCCCCGTATCTGCCTGGACACCATCAACCAACGGGCAACTATCCGGATCCAAGACAACTGGCGTATTGACCGTATTCTCACATTGCGGCAAACATTTTTCATATTTGGGCTCGCCATCAAACGTGCAAGATAAACCTCCACGAATTTTGTTGGTATCTAGGATATTTTGACCTTCATCTGTATAGCATTTGGTGTCAAACTCCTTCGGACATCCGCAAACTACATTTGCAATCCCCTCATTGCCATCTTTATAGCAAACACTGCTACTTCCTTCATAATCGCCTATATTGCATTCCGATTTGTCACCTTTAACGCGGTTGGCATCCTCCGGACAGGAAATGCCGAAGTCTCTATATTTATCAACATTTTGACCATCTACAACATCATAACTACAGGGAACGCCTATCCCCTTAAATGCCGCCTCACAGCTGGCTTGCGTATATACCTCCCCGTCGATATCTGTCTCACCTGCGGCTACCTTTAGCGAACAATACTCTGTTAATGTCTGATAATTACTCGGACATCCGCAAATATACTTACTTTTAGGAGCCGAATCCCCGTTTGGCTCATAGCAAATGGATGTCAGCGCCGTACCACCAACCCAATTTCCACAACCGTTCTGTTGTTCTACAATCTTTAACGTACCTTGACCAGCCTCTTGTTCAAACCAACTGCATTTGTCGCCAAAAAAGCTATATTTCTTCAGATATTCGAGGACCTCTCCGTTGTCATCTAAAGCATCAAACGTACAAGCCTCACTATCAAGACCTATCTTTTGTTCTGTGTAACATTTTTGACATGCGTTGTCACAAACCGTTTGTGTATCGGTAATCTGTCCGCCACATTCTTCTAGAAGACTCCGGACGTAGGTCGGACATTGGCATTGGTATAGGGTTTTACCGAGTTCTCCCTCCGTCTCTGCAGCCTGATAACATTTTGTTGATCCATCAAAGTCCATGTATTTACAAGCATCTTGGCTTTCTGATAGATAAGCTGATTTTCCTTCCGGACATGGGTATAAACAATTTTCATATTTTATGATATTTCCCGTTTCCGTACTTTCATACAAACAAATATTATCTGCACCTACCATACCTTCCGTTAGGGTATTGCATTCTTCGTTTGTTTTGTAGTTACCGCAATTGCATTGCCAATAAATACCCGTATCTGCATCTTTGCTCAAGCATAGATATTTTTGATTATTATTGTAAAACTCAGAATTATCAGCCCCTTCAACGGGATCATAAGACCCAACAACTTTCTGTTTTAGATTGCCACATGACACAGTCAAATCATCGACACCATTGTCGAGCCCAACGTATTCCGGCCCTTCATCTGCCTCGGCATCCGTGCTGCCATAACATTTAGGCAGACATAACTCAAATTTTATCGGCCCATCCATTTTGCATTGACGGCCTCCTCGCAATAAATTTCCCTCACAAGAAGTCTTCCATAAATCATTTCCATCTTCGTCTTTGGGACAAGTGCAGTAGGAAACCTTTTCATAATATGAAACATCTTGGTTAAGTGCGTAAATTCCCCCATCAACAATCTTTTCTGCCTCAGTTAGATCTACTTTCATGGCACAACTGGCAACCTGACCTCCCTCTATACAAGGGGTTTCTCCTCCTGTGGGTGCATACTTTTGACCTTCTGAGGTTTGTTGATACGCAATAATGTCTTCTTCCCAATCTTGGCAAATCCTAATAGGCGGATTTTTGTAGCGCAATCTTTTTAAGTCTATGGTTTTGGATAGCTCTATTGATCCGCTTAGTTGATGACCTGAACTGTTTAAATTAATAGCCCTTACTTCTTTTGATGTTTGGGCATCCCAAGCACAAACATCAATAATTTTATAAACTTTTTTACCCTCTGCCATCGACCTGGATACGCTTATCGGCGAGACGTAGTCCGCACTTGGTGCTTGGTTTACCTTCTCCAAACTATTTTGTGCTAAAAAGTTGTCATCAGAACCAAAGGGCGTGTATTTATATTGATCTTCACAACCACATATCGCTGCAGTGTTTGCCGTGGCTATAAGAGTGACGCCAGAAGCTATTGATGTTTGAGCGGTGCACATATATGGTTTTTTCTTTCCGGGATAATCTTTGTATAACGAGGATACCCCGAAGGTTGAGAGGCTACAATCTTCTGCTGCGGCTTTTAGCGTTTCTTCAGAATACTCGGTATAACTATCTTGCAAATCAAGATAAATCATGTTTAAAGGCGTGCGTTCTGTGTCGCTACATTCCGGATATCCGCACAAGGTTGACATTTTTTCACAGGCAGAACCGCTTGTGGGGTCATTTTCTGCTCTACAAACTGGCGTCCCAAGCGGACGTTTTTCATCCTCGCAGACAGGCTCCCCTCCGCAATTACTTACATATTCACTTGTATTACAACCACAGACAGCTTTTTGAATTCCCTCGCTGTAACATAGTCCTTTTATTTCTCCGTTTATGCTTGATGATGTACAATCTGTTTGAGATTGTATACTGTATTGGGGGGTTGCTTTTTCAAAAACAGAACATTCAGGGGTGCAATCATAGCCTACAGTATCTGTACTTGTATTATAACATTTAACGGCGTTATTCCTGTTAAGTGCATATTGGCAGGCTGCTTGGCTCGTTTCTATCGTATGCCCTGACGGACACGCCGGCAGGCATTGTTGGTAAAAAGAAACTCCCGCACTGTCGACACATTTACCATCGGGATCGCCATAAGTCGATGCTTCACATGACACATATTCGCTCTTACAGCGACAATTGTACTTGATCGCGCCATCTGCTGTCTGGCATTGTTCTGAATTTGTTGATGCCGCACATTGGCTACTATCATCTACTGCACCGATATCACATGTCGGATAAGCATCCAAAGGAATCGGGTTAGCCGGCTCACTACAATTATAGCGACCGCCATCACAAGCCGTGGCAACTGCATTGCTTATACCCAGAAGCTGGTTACAACCTTCCGGAGTGTCGGCACTTTGGTTACCACATTCTACACCCGAATATGTGGATGTATGGCTGTCATCACCCAAAGAGTTTGCAGAACCTGAGGCTCCTTGTGTGTCTCTATCGGTGAAAACATCTACATCCGCAATCGAGCGTACGGCTGCATGCGCCAAAGATGCGGCCATAATACTTGCGGACAGAAGTAATAAAAGCTTCTTTAAGTGCAACATTTGGATATCCGTTATTAAATCATAAAAAATGCATTTTTTATGATTATAACTACTACCTTAGATTATTGCAATTAATAAAATAAGTTATAGCCCATTTTTTGACAAAAAAAACGATACATCCTTTCTGATGTATCGTTTTTATCTTGTCTTGCTCTTTTGCTATTCTGCGCTTGTTTTGCCCGAAGAGCATCTTTCTCTGATGGTTTCAAACAAAACATACAACAACGGAATAACGATCAATCCGGCGGCCGTTCCCAACAACATTCCGTAGAACACCGGAACACCAATGGCAATACGGCTTGAGGCGCCGGCGCCGGTAGCTACAATCATCGGCAATACGCCCAAGATGAAGGTGAATGCCGTCATCAAAACCGCACGGAAACGTTCTTTGGTACCGGTCATGGCCGCTTTAACAATGCTTGAGCCTCTTTCTCTCTCCTCTTTAGAGAATTCAACAATCAAGATTGCGTTCTTACTGGCCAAGCCAACCAACAAAATCAATCCCAATTGGGCATAAATACTCAACGGCAGTCCGGTTATAAACAGGCCGGCCAAAGCCCCCAGCATGGCAACCGAAACCGAACTCAACACCGGCAGCGGCGTCATCCAGCTCTCATATTGCGCAACCAGGAACAAATAACCAAACGTTATGGCCAGGGCTAACAAGTAGCCGATTTGTCCGCCACTGTCTTTTTCTTGGTAACTGATTCCTGACCAAGCGTAGTTAAAGCCCTGCGGCAATTTCTTAGACAACTCTTCCAAGGCAGACATGGCCTGACCGGTACTGACGCTGTTGTTCTGAACAGCCGTAATGGTTGCGCTCGGATATTGGTTATAACGCGTAACAACACGCGGTGAGAGAACCTTGCTCAGTTTTACGACACTACCCAGCGGTACCATCTCTCCATCTTTGTTAGCTACGTGCAACTTGCTGATGCTATCAATATCCTTACGGAACTTCCAGTCTGCCTGAATCATTACCTTGTTAACCTGAGTACCAAAGTTTACATCGTTGATGTAACTTGAGCCGAGGTAATTTTGCAAAACAGAGAAGATGCTTCCGATAGAAACACCCATCGCTTCTGCTTTTTGGCGATCTATATCAAGGTAGATGTTCGGTGTTTGAGCTGTGTAGGTCGTATAGGCATAAGAGACCTCCGGAGCCTGATTTATCTGCAACAGCATATTCTGCAAAGCTGCCTCAATCTTTTGTGGATTGTCCGTATCCGTTGACAACAGACGATAATCCATACCACCGCTCATACCAAGTCCCATAATTGCAGGTGGTTCAAACAACTGGACTTCTGCCTCCGGAAGGTTGGCAACCTTGGCACGAATCCGGTTCAGGATATTGGTAGAGTAAAGCTCATCGCCTTTACGCTCATTCCAAGGTTTCAGGGTTATGAAGCCCAAAGCTACGTTTTCGCCGGTACCACCAATCATGCTCACGCCGGCAACAACCATGATGTTATCTACACCTTCTTCTTCTTTCATCAGCGGATAGATTTCATCAATGAATTTTTGCGTGCGTTCACGAGTGGCACCTTCAGGCAGCTGAATGTTTATCATAATAACGCCTTGATCCTCACTTGGAATAAATGATGTCTGACTAATACTTAAAAAGCCATATACACCGGCGACGATCAAACCAAAAAGAAGCGCGATCACTGACACTTTTCTGGCGACGATTGCAACGATTGCAACGTAAGTATCTCGAGATTTGCTCAAAAATTGGTTAAACCAAAACAGAGGTCCGTGTTGTGTGGGTTTTAGCGGACGCAATATGGTGGCGCACAAAGCCGGTGACAATGTTAAGGCATTGATGGATGAAAATGTTACCGAAGTAGAAATTGTTATCGCAAACTGCTGATAAATTTTTCCGGTAATTCCTCCCATAAAGCCAACCGGAACGAAAATCGCCAGCAACACCAAGGTTGTTGCAACAACCGCGCTTGACACTTGTTCCATGGCCTTAATGGTGGCTTCTTTAGCCGTCAGATGTTCCGTTTCCATCAAATACAAAACACGCTCGACCACAACAATGGCATCATCTACCACCAAGCCGATGGCCAGAACCAATCCGAATAAGGTCAACATATTGATGCTGTAGCCTAAGGCCAACATAACCGCAAAAGTGGCAAACAACGAAACCGGAATCGTCAGTGACGGGACCAATGTCGCGCGCCAGTCCTGCAAGAAAATGTAGCAGACCAAGACAACCAGTACAAAGGTTAAGACCAAAGTAAAGACAACTTCTTCAATGGAGGCCACAATATAGTCCGTTGAGTCGTAACCGATGATATATTCCATGTCATCAGGGAAACTTTCTGCCAAACGAGCCATTTCTGCCTTGACAGCCTTCATGGCATCCAAGGCGTTGGCTCCCGCCAACTGGTTGATGGCAATGGCTACGTTGGGTGCATTGTTGAACTTAGATGTTGCCTTATAGTTTTCTTCTCCGATTTCTACTCTGGCAATGTCTTTCAGTCTCAGCAAGCCTCCCTGCTCTGCGGTGCGAACAATGATGTTTTCAAAATCCTCAACCTCATTGATACGGCCTTGTGTTTGCAGAGTATACATCATTTGTTGGTGGCCGTCTCCGGGCATGGCACCGACACTACCAAGTGATGGTTGGTAGTTCTGGCTTTCAATTGCCGCCGTAATAGTTTCCAGCGGCAGATTTAATGCCGTAATCTTGTCGGCATCCAGCCATACACGCATGCTTAGTCTTGAAGAATAAACATTAACCTCACCAACACCATAAACACGAGCCAAGTTGTTTTTGATATTGTTTTGGACGTAGTCGGCCAATTCCAACGTGCTGTGAGTGCCGTTAGGAGATCCAATAGAGATAAAGCCCAAAGTGTTTGATGAACGGCTTCTTACCGTCAAACCTTGTCTGGTTACTTCTGTCGGCAATTTGCTTTGAGCTTGTTGGATACGGTTTTGAACCTTTACCTGAGCCATATCCCTATCGACCCCTACCTTAAACGTAACCGTTAACTGGTAGCTGGAGTTCTCCGATGATGAAGACATATATAGCATATCTTCAACGCCGTTGATTTCCTCTTCCAACGGGATACCAATGGTTTTGGCGACAACCTCAGCACTGGCTCCGGGATAGGTGGCAGAAACCACAACCTCCGGCGGCGTAATCTCAGGATAAAGCGCAATCGGCAGTGAAAATACGGAAATAACACCGGCCAAAGTCAATACGATGGAAATTACCATCGCAAAGCGCGGGCGCTCAATGAATATTCTGGAAAACATCTGTTATTTTACCTCCGCCGTGTCAGAAATTAACTGAGCTTTTACCGGTTGACCTTCTCTAACTTTTTGCAAGCCTTGAACAATAACTTTATCATCAGCCGTAAGCCCGTCTAAGACAACTTGCTGATCCTCAATTACATCACCCAAAGTTACCCTTCTCTGCTCGGCAATATTGTCCTTAGTAACAACCATAACATAGTTGCCGTGTTCATCCTGAGCCAAGGCCGCCTGCGGAACCAGCAGAGCCATTTGCTCTTTTTTATCACCTATGCGGATATCAACATAGTTGCCCGGAATCAGCAAGCCTTTGTCGTTGCTGTATTCGGCATAAACCGCTATGGTTGCCGTATCGGTATTTACTTCATTATCCGTAAATCTGGACTGAAGGTGATTTACCAGTACTGTACCGTTGGAAAGCACCAACTCGGTCTGCAGCTGAGCACCCTTGCCATCATATGTTTGGCGCATATTGAGCATATCTTTATCCGTGACCGAAAAGGCAACTCGAATCGGATCTGTTTGAACAATACGAGCCAAAGTTTGTGTGGCTGAGGACACATAGTTACCCTCTGTTACCAGAGCTTTACCAATGCGGCCGCTGATAGGTGCTTTAATCTCTGTGTATCCCAAATCAATTTTAGCCAAATCCAAATTTGCCTGAGCTTGAGCAACTGCTGCCTTTGCCTGCAGATATGTGCTCTCTGCCGTATCTAATGTGGCTTTAGATGCATAGTTTTGTTTGCTTAAAGAAGACTGACGCTTGTAATCTCTTTCGGCTCTGACTAAATTTGCTTTTGCACTTGCCAACTCTGCCTCACGCAAAGAGACAGTGGCTAAATAGCGCTCTTGTTCAATAACAAAAAGGATGTCCCCTTCATTAACAAAAGAACCTTCCTCAAATAAAACTTTTTCCACATAGCCGGTAATTTGCGGCATCAAATTGACACTCTTTATGGCCTCTACGTGGCCAATAAAAGTCTTTTTGGGAGCTATATTCCTTGTTTCAAGCTCTTGTACTAATACATACGGCGTACCGCTACCCATCATTCCCATTCCGGTAGCTGGTGGAGTTAGTTTGGCTTTTAGAAACCAACCAAAACTTACACATAAACCCAAAATAACAACCTGTCTGATAATAACTCTTTTTTGTAATTTTCCTACCAGCATTTCTATTTTTTCTCCACTTTTAGGCCATCCATCATCAAATCAAAAGCCTGCGACACAGAGCGGCTCAAATTCATCGGAAACCGTTTGGCTATAAAGGCATCCACGACACCGCGCCACGCGCACAACAAAAGGGTGGTTAAATCATCTATATCCACGTCAGGCCTTATTTCTCCACTTTTTTGAATAAAAGTCAACTTTTCTTTTAACGACAACCACGGATAATCCATAATCTCGTGTATCTGCTGACGAATGCGATTGGTGATAATTTCCGACCACTCCATCTGAAAAATTATAAAAAATAAAAACTTGCAAAACTCAGGATCGCTCTCTATTGATGAGGCAGCAACTCTAAAACCTTCTCTTAATTCCTGAAGGGTTGTAATCTGTGGTTTTTCTGACCAAGTTTTACTCTCGTGTTCTTGAAATTTTTGTTTCATTAGCTCGGCTAACAAGTCTGCCTTATTGCGAAAATGCCAATAAACAGCCCCTTTGGTCAGGTTTATTCGTTTGGCAATCTCATCAAATGTGGTTCTTGCAAAACCCTTTTCATAAAACAAATCCATTGCCGAGGCCAAAATGGCTTCTTTGGTTTGCTCGGCTTCTTCTTTGGTTCTTCTTGCCATAGTCCTCTCCAATATACATACCAAATAGGAAGTATGTATAAAAAAGATTAAAATTTTGCAAATTAATTTTTTATTTTTTTGAAAAATTGGTATGTATAATTTTATGTCGTTTACCAATCAAGCACTCTAACCGCTTGATTAATATCTGCAAAAACATAATCGGCAGCGGCACAGGTTTGGCCGTTTTCTGAAATCTGCACTGTTTTGAACCCCGCCTCCTTTGCAAGGCTTAGGCTCTTACAGCTGTCTTCAAACATCAGGCTTTCTTCGGGATAAATCTTGCAAAACTCACAAAACTTCTTGAAGGCTTCCACACCTTGTTTGTAGACATATCCACCCTGTTTGGCATCGTAAATTTTCTCAAAAACATCAGCCCTTATGCCTATTTTGTTCAAGACATCTAGACTGTGGCTCACCGTGCTATCGGTAAAAATAAACTTGCGCTGCGGAAGCTTGGCTAATGCCGTGGCCAACTCTTTATTTTCCTTCAAAGAGTTCACATCGGTTCGGCAAATATACTCCATAAATTCTTCTTCGGAAATTCCCAGCTCTTTTTCCACCCCCTGCGATTCATAGGGATATTTTTGCAAAAGTCGCTTTGAGATGTCTTGAGCTTCTTCCCTGCTGACATTTAGTTTGCGGCAGAAAAAATCATAAACCCGACATTGGCAGTCCTCCCCAAGACCGGAGCTCAACGGATATAGCGTTCCGTCCAAATCAAAGACCAAATTCTTAAACTCTGGCATCTGGCTTATCTTTCTTTCTTGATTGCCGTAATATTGCGAAGATAGGCTGAAGAACTTTCTAAATCTTCCAAATCCAGTGGTAATTTCAGCCGCCAGTTCGGATGCTTATCTCTGTCTGTTCCTGGAAGATTTTGTTGTTTCTCCACTTGCAGAAAATCTTCTAATTGCACCAGCACTACCTTGGAGGCTGAACGTGCAATATAGCGATGAACAGCTTCTTCTATGCCTTCCGGATATTTCTCCCCGTATATAAAGTTGCCGCTCCTTGGTCTGTCTTCCGGCCAGACGCCTGCCGCATCAAGAGAGCTTAACAACATTCCCCTGTCTGCTTCTCTTTTGTGGTAGGCATTGGCCTTTTCTCCCTCTGAGGCAATCTGGCCCAATTTCGCCGCCTCCTCAATATCATAACCAAACCACCACATCTTTAAGGGCGGCATATCATGCGTGCCTACTGATGCAAATGCGTGTGGCGGATAGTCATAGGGGGCCAAAAAGCCTCCCCAGCCGGCGTTGGCTCGCTCAGACCACAAAACACTCAATGAATGAATATTTCTCTCTTTTAGAGTATCTACAAAACCTTCCGGCACATTACCAATGCTTTCTCCAACAATTACGCATTTGTTTAAATAGCTCTCCAAAGCTACGATATTGAGCATATCTTCAAAATTATAGTATATATATGTTCCCTCTTCCCCGTTATCTGGCAAAACGTATAACCTCATCAGGCTCATGACATGGTCCATGCGCAAGGCTCCGGCATTTTTCATATTAGCCCTCAAAATTTTTATAAACGGCTCATAGCGCAGCTCCTTTAACATGGTGGGAGAAAAAGCGCCAAGCCCCCATCTTTGCCCACCCGGGAAAAAGGCATCCGGCGGTGCTCCGGCACCGACGTCTCTGATAAACAAGCCGGGATTTCCCCAAAATTCCGCACTGTCTTTGCCGACACCTACCGCCAAATCTCGGTAGAAGCCAATCTTTAGCCCCAGATCTTTGGCTAATTTTCCGGCTTCATCAAATTGTCTGGCCGCCTCAAATTGCATAAACTTGAAAAACTCTATCCGATCTTGGTGGCCGGCTCTATATGCCACAATCCCGTATGATTGCGGCGAGTGATATTCTTCAGGCCAGGCCCGCCAGCCGCCCCAAACCTTGGGGCTTTCGGTTTCATATAAAGTTTGAAACAAGGCCAATTTATCCAGTTCTTCGCCCTGATCCTCACAGAATTTTTCAAATGCCTTTTTTCTTTCCGGAGAACCTTTGTCTTTGAATGTCTTGAAGCACTTTTCTAACATTTTGGCCTTGAGAGGGTAGACTTTTCCGTATTGTATCAGCTCGCTGCCCCGAACCTCTGCCAATAACCCCTCTATCATTTGTTTATCTGCCGCGTCAAACTCCGGAACTTTCTCAATATCTATATAAATCGGATTCAAAAACAATCGGCTGATGGATTGGTAGGGGCTGGCATTTTCCGGAAAATCATGACACAGTACATTTAGGGGATTTAGCCCGATAATATCTGCTCCGCAACGTGCACATATTCTGACCAATTCCTCCAAATCCGTAAAATCTCCAACGCCCCAGTTGCGTTTGCTCTTAACCGCATAAAGCTGCACAGCATAGCCCCATAATTTGCGCTCCATACCCGGTGCCTCATAGCAGCGTTCCGGTGCCACAGCCAAACGCGATTTATAATTTTTGCTGCCGACATGAACATCCAGTTCATAATAGCCGGGGTCTAAGGCTTCGGTTACGGCATAGTACTCTTTTGTGAGCTCTTTATCTCCCAAGCAGTAGTGCTCCGGTGCGGCATTATGTTCTATTCTGATATTTTGTTGGCGATGATGACTATCTTTAATGACAATACGATCAATTTTTTGCCCTTTAGGCAAAACAACGTCAAAGCCTATATCTGTTTGCTTGCCGACATAAATCGGGCTTAAAACCTCACACCATCGGCGATCCTCATATTTTTGCAGCGAGCTTTCTATTTCTTCATCGGTGCCGCAGTGATACCCCAACGCCTCAACAAAAAAACGTATGGTCTCGGGCTTGATGTTGTAAGTTTTTCTGACCATTCCCGCATCGCTGAAACTATCTGCAACGCCTAGTTTTGATGCCAACTGTTTTAATTTATCCGTCATTTTACCCGTTTCCTACTTTTTGATCTCAAACAACGCCACACACCACGCCGGAATTTCTATCAGCTTACCGCTGCCTGCAGCTTTTTCATCCACCTTGCCCTGACTGCTGTCTAGCAGCAGGTGCCATGATAATTTCTCCGGCAGATTGGGAAGTTTCCAACTTTGAGCTTTGAAATTGGCATTCAATATCAGCAAAACAAATTTGCTACCCGTATAAGCGCAGGCCCCCAGCGAGCGCCGCTCCGCATCATGCCAATCTTCAGTGGTAAACTCCTTACCTGCCTCCGTATACCAAGCGATATCTTTATAACCGCTCTTGTCTATCGGATGGCCGGTGAAAAATTTGTGCCGCTCAAACATCTTCAACTTTTTGCGCAAACGAATCACTTGGCGCACAAAAGAGGCAAAATGTTTTTGCTGCTCGGTTATGGCCTCCCAGGCAATCCACGTCAATGCATTGTCTTGGCAATAGGGGTTATTATTGCCCATTTGAGTGCGTAGAAACTCATCTCCGGCAACCAACATCGGCGTACCGAAAGAGAGAAGTAATGTGCTGAGCAGTGAACGGCTGCGTAAAATTCGATTCTCAACCACTACCTGGTTATCACTCTCTCCTTCTTCTCCGGAATTCCAGCTCCAGTTGGAATCAGAACCATCTCTATTGTTCTCACCGTTGCTCAGATTATGTTTGTGGTTGTAGCTGACCAAATCCCTCAGATTAAAGCCATCGTGAGCTGTCACAAAATTTACGCTGGCCCAAATATCTCGGTTATTGTAGTTGAAAATATCGCTTGAACCACTCACCCGGCTGGCAAGTTCTGCTGTCTGGCCGGGGTCGCCTTTCCAAAAACGGCGCACATTATCTCTGAACTTATCATTCCACTCGGCCCAGCCGGGCAAAAATGCACCAACCTGATAGCCGCCATAGCCGACATCCCACGGCTCGGCTATCATCTTGACTTCTTGCAACACCGGGTCTTGCGCAACCGCATACATGAAACCACTTTCTTGGGTGAAATTATTGTGCTGGCGCGACAATGTCGGCGCCAGGTCAAACCTGAAGCCATCCACGTGCATTTCTTGTACCCAATAGCGCAAAGAATCCATCACTAACCGCAAAACATTCGGATTTTGCACATTCAATGATGCCCCGCACCCGGTGGTGTCATAGTAATAACGTTTATTATCCGGATTTAAAATGTAATATGAGCTGTTGTCTATTCCCCGGTAGCACAAGGTCGGCCCCATGTGGTTGCCCTCACCGGTGTGGTTATAGACAACATCCAAAATCACTTCCAAACCATGCTGGTGCATGGTCTTTACCAAATCTTTTATCTCATTTAGGTCATTACCCGAAAGATAAGACTGCTCCGGTGCAAAAAAGCTAAAACTCTCATACCCCCAGTAGTTATCCGTTATATATCCTTTCTTGTGCCTATTGCCGAAAAAGGCATGAATGGGCAAAAACTCTACAGCCGTCACTCCCAACCATTTAATGTAATTGATGACCGAGCTATGAGCAAAACCGGCGAAGGTTCCCCTCTTGGCATCCGGCACAGAGGGCTGCAGCATGGTGTAACCACGCAACTGGGTTTCATATATTATTGTATCCTCAAACTTATGAGCGGGCTTAACATCTCCGGCCCAGTCATAGGCATCATCTACCACAACGGACTTGGGAACATAGGCAGCAGAATCCAAACTGCTGAATGATAAATCCTTGTCCGGGCTGTCTACATCATAGCCAAAGATGGCCTTATTCCAAATCAACTTACCAACCAGCTTTTTGCCGTATGGATCTATCAGTAATTTATTGGGGTTAAAGCGAAGTCCTTCCGCCGGCTTATAGGGGCCGTAGACTCTGTATCCATAAACCAAATCAGGCTTGGCATCTTCCAAATAAATATGCCAAATGTTGTTATCGTTAGTTAGAATCTCGTAGCGCTCAAGCTCCTCTGCGCCGGAGACATCAAATAGGCAGAGTTCAACCTTGGTGGCATGAGCCGAAAACAGGGCAAAATTCACTCCTTTTCCGTCATATGTCGCCCCGAGTGGGCTAACTTTTCCTTCCGAGGTTTTGAATTTTGCCATATGTGCCTCTTTTCTTTTATCTTATCGGTTTAATCACTATTGTCGCAAGCGGCGGCAGTGTGATTTGAATTGAGCATGGTTTGTTGTTCCACTCTCCTTCCGTTGCTTGCATGAAGCCCTCGTTTTTAACGCCGCTTCCCCAGTAGTTTACATCATCACTGTTAAAAATTTCTTGATATTTACAATTTTCCGGCACGCCTATCCGATAGTCTTTTCTGACAACCGGCGTAAAGTTTGAAACCACAATCAAGTAATCTCCCGGGGTGTAACCTTTGCGCATATAAGAGATGACACTGTCATCGGAGTTGGAGTGATCTATCCACTCAAAGCCTCGATAATCAAAATCCTGCTGATACAGCGGCGGATTTCCCTTATACATCAAGTTCAAATCCCGAACACAGTTTTGCATTCCTTTATACATGGGGTAGTCAAGCAAAAACCAGCGCAGACCTTCCTCGGAATTCCACTCCCAATCTTGCCCGAATTCACATCCCATAAACAAAAGTTTTTTGCCCGGATGAGTATACATAAATCCGTAATAAGCCCTCAGGTTAGCAAACTTTTGCCACTCATCACCTGGCATCTTGGCAAGCATAGACCCTTTGCCATGGACAACTTCATCGTGAGAAATCGGCAAAATAAAATTCTCATTGAATGCGTAAAGCAACCCAAATGTCAGCATACCGTGGTGATATTTTCTGTGGATGGGGTCGTGCGAAATATATTTGAGCGTATCATTCATCCACCCCATATTCCACTTGTAGCCAAAGCCCAAACCACCCATTGAAGTCGGGCGCGAAACCATCGGCCAAGCAGTTGATTCTTCTGCCACCGTGAAAGCCCCTTTAACTTGCGAATAAGCGAGTTCATTCATGCGGCGCAAAAAGGCTATTGCCTCTATATTTTCATTGCCGCCATAAATGTTGGGAATCCATTCCCCATTCTTGCGTGAGTAATCCAAATACAACATGGAGGCAACTGCGTCTACGCGCAAGCCATCAATATGAAATTCCTTGAGCCAATAAATGGCACTCGCACACAAAAAGTTCATAACTTCCGTGCGGCCGTAGTTATAAATCTTGGTTCCCCAATCGGTATGTTCTCCTTTGCGCGGATCTGCATGCTCATACAAATGGGTGCCATCAAACTCATTTAAACCGTGTCCGTCTTTTGGGAAGTGCGCCGGCACCCAATCCATAATGACGGCAATGCCCGCTTGATGAAATTTATCAATCAAATATCTTAAGTCATCAGGTGTGCCAAAACGGCTGGTCGGAGAAAACATTCCGATAACCTGATACCCCCATGAACTATCGAGCGGGTGCTCTGCCAACGGCAAAAATTCAACATGTGTAAAGCCCATGTTTACAACATAAGGAATCAAGGTATCAGCCAATTCACGATAAGTCAGATATTCATTATTGTCTTTGCGACGCCAAGAACCTAAGTGCACCTCATAAATAGACATCGGCTTGTCAAAAGAATTATATTCTTCGCGATAATTCATCCAATTTTGATCTTCCCAATCATAGTGATTGATATCATAAACTATTGAGGCCGTGTTGGGTCTTTTTTCGGAATAAAATGCCAAAGGATCTGCTTTTACCAAAATGGATCCATCTTGAGTTTTCAGCTCATATTTATACAACTCTCCCTCATGAATACCGGGAATAAAAATATCCCAAACGCCACAGGTTGGATGCTTGCGCATGGCATTGACTCGGCCATCCCAATTATTGAAACCACCAACCACGCTCACACGTTTGGCATTGGGGGCCCAAACCGCAAAACTAACACCTTTGACGCCATACATTTCTGTCGGATGCGCGCCTAATTTTTTATACATATCCAGGTGGTTTCCCTCTGCCAAAAGGTAGACATCCATATCACCCAAAATAGACGGGAACCGGTATGGATCTTCTGCCTCATAGGTGACACCCATATCATTTTCTATTCTGAATTTATAGGCAAAATTTTCGATCTTTCCGAGATTGATTTGGTAGAAACCTCTCTCATCGAGTTTGGTCATTAATCCTAAGGAATTACCTTGAGAATCCAACAACTCTATTTTGTTGGTATGTGGCTGATAAGTGCGGATAAAAACTTCTTTGCTACCCTTGTCTTTATGGATACCCAAAACGGCAAACACATTGCCATGGTCTCCATCAATTACGGCTTCCATTTCTTCTTTTGATAATAAGTTTTCCATCTGTATTTCCTTAAAATTAACAACATAATTTTTAAAGTTTTGCGTTTTATAAAATCGCTTTAATTATCTATAAAATCTTATCATCTTAATTGCAAGCTTTTTGACTCCTCTTTCATAAAATATTTCACTATTTTTTTATTTTGTTGCTTTTAGTGTTGACGGATAAATTTTTGATTGTATATTAGTTAGTGTTTACCGAACTTTTATTTGGAGTTATTGATTATGATGAAAAACAACGAAAAAGCTATCCAAGAGGCAGCTTATTTCATTTGGCAAAATGCCGGATGCCCGCAGGGTCAGGACGAATATTTCTGGTCTATGGCTGTTGAGCAGATCAACAATTGCAATAAGTCTAACTGCAGCAAAAAAAGCAGCTCTTCTTCTTGCAAATCTTCTTCTGCCAAGAAGTCTTCTTCTGCTAAAAAAGCATCTGCTTCTTCTAAATCTTCTTCTGCTAAAAAATCTTCTAAATAGTTCGATTTTTTGCGTTGAATTTTTATGAAAAAAGTTCCGTCATTTGCGGAACTTTTTTTTAGTTTTAAAGGCGATTATAACCCAGCCTGACACTTCTTTTTCTCCCTCTTTTCGCAAGACGCAAGATGTAAAAATCGCCCTTTGGAATCCGCCTTGTTTCAGCGCCTTTTGCACATATTTTTTTCCATGCACAAAACGCCCCGAAAGATGTTGTTTCCACGCCTCTGTATCATCTTCATTTTTTGTGATGCTAAAGATCATCATCCCCTCATCTGATAGGCTGTTTGCACAAGCTGAAAAAACTTTTTCCAGTGTCCCAAAATAAGTGAAAACATCTGCCGCAATAATCAAATCAAACTTATTTTTTTCTTTTGCCAAATAGCTTTCTATATCTTCTTTCTTTAACTCTTTATATTTTCCTCTTTGCCTTGCTTTTGCAAGCATTTGCGCTGATATATCAACCCCGTATAATTTGTATTTTTTCAGTGCAGAATCCAAATACTTTGCGCACAAACCGGTGCCACATCCGGCATCTAAAATACGAGGATTTTTAGGCAACATTTCTGAACCATATTTTTTGATTTCCCTGGCTATAATTTGTGGGACTTGGTAGTTGAGAGAGCTCAAAACCTCATCAAAAGAATCTGCAAAATTATCAAATACATTTTGCACATAATTTATATCTGATTTTGCAAAATTTTCGCTCGGAAAGAAACTATTCCAACTTTGTTTTACAATGCTGTTTTCTGCATATTTTTCATGCCACTTTTTTACATACGGCAGCACTTTTTCTTTTCCAATTTCGGCGGCTATTTCATATAAGGTATAGGCCATATTCAGATGCTGAGAATCCTCTCCGCCGCTTTGGCAAACCGCCTGCCATGCACTCTCCAATGCCAAGTCAAAATTGCCATTTTTTTGTGCTGCCTGTGATAACGAATTCCACGCCCAGAAGTTGTTTGGTTGTTGCTTGAGAGTATATAAGAATCCATCTTGGGCTTCTTGAAATCTTTCCTCCTCAAAATCAATTTTGGCTTTTAAGAAAATACCCTCCGGCGAATCTTTTAAGGCCAGGGAAACATCTTTGGCTGCGGCATATTTTTTTTGCCGCAAAAAGGCCTCTCCGCTGTTTACCAATGCCTCAAAATTTTTGGAATCCTGTCTTAAAATTTTTTGGTAGTATTCGTTGGCTCTTGCATAATCGCCTTCAATATAAAAGGTGTTGCCGACAATCAGAAGCGAATTGATATCTTGAGGATTTTTGCGCAAAGTCTTCAATGCCAATTTGTGCGCCAAAGCAAAATCTCCTTTTTGATACGCCTCTGCCGCTGTTGTTTTTTTGAAACCGAAACCAAACAATTTTTTCACCTTTTTTATACTTGGCTTTTGCCCTCTTTATGAGTATATTACTTTTGGCAGCTTAAATAAGTGGTTAATAATGACATATTCCTACCGTAAAATAATTGATATTTCTTGGCCTATTTTATTTGGCCTTATCATTCAGCAGCTTATCGGGGTTACCGATACGGCTTTTTTGGGACGGCTCGGCGCTGTTGAGTTGGGAGCATCGGCTTTGGCCGGTGTCTTTTATATCATGATTTTTATGCTCGCTTTAGGATTTGGAATCGGTGTACAAATTATTGTCGCCAGGCGCAACGGCGAAAAAACTTTTGATAAAATTGGCCCTCTTGTCTATCAGGGAATCTTTGTTCTTTTGATTGCTGCCGGTATCACTATTTTTCTTATTTTGCTTGCGGCTCCGAGCGTCTTAAAAAACATGATTACCTCCGGGGCTGTTTATGCTAAATCTTTAGACTATCTCAATATCAGAATCTTTGGTTTTTTATTTGCCTTTCCGATTGTCATCTTCAGGTCTTTTTTTGTCGGCATTACACAGACAAAAATTTTGACTTGGAACGCCATCGTTTTGTTGGTGGCAAATGTTGTTTTGGATTATCTTCTCATCTTTGGCAAATGCGGTTTTCCCGAAATGGGAATAAAAGGTGCTGCGCTGGCCTCGGTTATTGCCGAAGCATTCGGTGCTTTTTTCTTTTTGTTTTATATAATTTTTTATACTAACTTAAAAAAATATGGCTTCAATAAAGTTGTGTTTTTTGATTTTAAGGTGCTTGTCCAAATCTTTGATCTCTCAATTTGGACCATGTTGCAATATTTTGTTTCTTTGGCAACTTGGTTCTTGTTTTTGGTGGCGATTGAACATTTGGGAGAAGAGGCTCTGGCTATTTCTAACATCTTAAGAAGTGTCTCTGTTTTTCCTTATGTGGTGGTGACGGCTCTCGGCGCTGCGGCCAACACGCTCACCAGCAATCTTATCGGCTTGAGAAAGCCTGATGAAATTATCCCAACCTCCAACCGCATTATCAAAATTGCCTACCTTTCCGGCTTGGTTATCCTTGCCCTTATGTGTCTATTCCCTCGCCTTGTCTTGCGTATTTATACCGATGATACTCTTTTGATTGAACAAGCTATATGGCCTTATTATGCATCTCTTGCTTCTTTTATGACCTTGGTGCCGGGCATGATTTGGCTCAGCGTTGTCTCCGGAACGGGACAAACTAAAGAAGCTATGTATATGGAGCTTATCGCCCTTTGCTTTTATATGATAAATGTTTGGTATGTCGTTATCCACTTGAGGGCGGAGCTTTTTATTTGTTGGACTTGTGATTACTCTTATAATATCATCTTATCCATTCTCACCTTTGTCTATCTATGTCGCAGACGAGGACAGCACAAGGTTGTGTAATATTTGAGAAAGCATTCTTATGTATCAAACCATTTTACAAAGGCTTTCCGCATCTTCTTTTCGCCACAGATTTCGCCTGGCGGAAAAAGACAAGGCTTATGTGTTGGCAAAGGGCTATGACACCATAAAAAGGCATGCTCAAGATTTTATAAGCAAGCGAATCGCCCCGGCCAACCTGCCAAATGACGGCAAACAGACACCCATGCGCGGACATCCGGTGTTTATTGCTCAACACGCCACCGCTTGTTGCTGCCGTCAGTGTATTTATAAATGGCATCATTTTTCTCCCGCGGGGGAGCTTTCTTCTCAGCAACAAGACTACCTTGTCGGTCTGATTATGGCATGGATTGAAGAACAGATGCAACAAACAAAAAACCTCGGATAACTAAACCCGAGGTTTTTATTGGTAGGGGTAGTCAGACTCGAACTGACACGGGAGTGAACCCACAAGATTTTGAGTCTAGCGCGTCTACCAGTTCCGCCATACCCCCATCGACTGGCTAAGTGATAATATATTTAATCTTTGCAGTCAACAGTTTTTTTCGCCCTTTTTAATTTTTTTATCTAAAAAGGTTATTGTATCATTTCAACCTAGGGATTTCCGGCATCAACTCCTTCGCCAGATAAGCCCTTGGCAATGTTTAGGTTAATACTAATCAGAGCATCCAGCTTGTGAGGCTCCGGTGAAGCAAGCGTGTCCACAGTCCTTTGGAAAACAAACATGGCCAAATTTAGAATACTTCTTCTGACCTCAGGCGGTTGGGGACAATCATCTTCCCTAACGGCAGAGGCTAATATAGCCCAAAGTTTGCGATTTTTTTCTAATGCATCTTCCAGCTCACCTCTCTTTTCTTCCCAGTGTTCTTTTATTAAATTAAGCCCAGATGCCGTTCTTATCAGAGCACGGCTCTCAAGTTCCGATTGTTTGAGCCCGGAAACTTCGGCTTGCGCATAAGTTCGTGAGAGGTCCATTTTTAAATTCAATCCTTATCAAAAATTAAAAGCTTTTTTAACACAATTACGCTATTATTATATTAAAATAAAGTTACTCAATAGTAAAGATTTAAAGGATATTTCAATGAAAAAGCTGATTATTTCATGTATGATGCTGGTGTTGACTTTACTTTGGGCCGCCGCCGGCTCAGCTTTTGTGCGCTATGAGGACAAACACCCCAAAAAAGTCAGAGAGGTCAGAATAACTGGCTTTCTTGATTATGCTCCGTTTGGCTATACCGAGAGACCCAATGAGATTCTTTACGGTAAGTTTTTTACTGTCTTTCAGCCGATGATTGATACTCTTCAGAAAGAAAATAATCTCAAAATAATGTATGAACTCTCCAAACGTAATTTTCCGGCACAAGTCCAAGAAGTAAGACAAGGCAATATTGATATCGTCTTGGGGGCGTATCATGAAACAGAGCTTTTTAGGGGCTTGGAATTAATTTATCCGGCAGCTTTTATTAATCCGGTTACGGTCTTTATGCTGCCTAACCGTATCAACGAGGTGAAATCCGTTGATGATTTGAAAAAGCTCAAAGGTGTTCGGACCTCCAAAGAAGCCTACAGTGATTTTGTTGAGCAACAGCTTAAAAATTTCAACCTCGAAACTGTTGACAATTCTTATGATTTATTTGAGCGGTTGTTCACTAAAAAAGCCGACTACATATTAATTAGCCAATATTATGGTTTGATTGAAGCCTCAAAACTCGGACTGCGCAGCCAAATCAGCGTTGCCAAACAGACTTTATGGCAAGTTCCGATGTTTATCGGCATTTCAAAACTCTCTAGAGAAAGAAAAATGCTTAGCCAAAAGCTGACACGCTATCTCGAAGATCCTAAAAATCAGGAGCTTCTCAAACAGAACCTTATTCGCCTTGTTAATGAAGCTGAAATTAATGCACAGGGGATCGTTCCCCCAACTTTTGGGCTTGAAAACAAACAGAACTAGCTTGACCTTACCGACCTAATTGTTTACTATGGTTGTCTGAAAGGTTAATGCTATGGTTTTGCTTATTCATCATCCTGTATCTCCGGCCGGACGAAAAATCCGTTTGCAAATGTCTGAGAAAAAAATGCTCTTCATCTTGCGTGAGGAGGAGCCTTGGAAAATATCGGATGACGTTTATAAACTTAACCCCGCCGGTGAGCTACCTATTTTTCTAAGCGACGGTAATGTTATCGCCGGAAACTACGCCATCAGTGAGTATTTGGAAGAAGCGTCTCCCGATGTACCGATGATTTTTGGTGATGCTAAGCAACGCGCTGAAATCAGGCGTTTGGTGGACTGGTTTGATAATAAATTTTTTAGGGAAGTATACCGCAATATTGTTTATGAAAAAGTTCATAAGCGCTTTGCAAACGGTGCGGCTCCGGATTCAAAAATCCTCAAAGTCGGACTTAATAACCTGATGTATCACCTTGAATATATTGAGTGGCTCTTGGAAAGGCGCCAATATTTGGCGGCAGATACTGTTTCTTTGGCTGATTTATCTGCTGCGGCCGAGCTTTCTGTTATCGATTATTTGGGGTCTGTTCCTTGGGACGAATTTAAAACTGCAAAATTGTGGTATTCTAAAATGAAATCAAGACCATCGTTTAAGGATATCCTCAAAGATAATATCAGAGGCATTTTGCCGGCTAAACATTATACAAATTTAGATTTTTAGAGGCTGCTCTTATGAACAAAAAAATTACTCTCTTGTTTTTTTCGTTGGCGCTTTGCTCTTGCACTTATTTATCTAAGGGAAGCGGACAAGTTGTCTACCACTGGGAAAAGCTACATACCGGTGTAGAAAAGTTCTCCAGAGATCATGCAGAGTGTCTCATGGCAGCTAAAGAGTTCAAATTAATGCCTGACTTTAGAACTTGGTTCTATTCTGAGGAAACAAAACTCAACACAAAAGCTGATTGGCATTCGGATAAGGGTATTTGGGCGACTTATGTTCCTTATGCGGGGGCCCAGCCTTTAATTGTTAACTCTCGCTATGATGACGATGATATCAGCCCTAAAAATTATAGCAAATGCATGAAATCGAAAGGATATTGGCCAAGAGAGCACGATATTCCCGAAATTACCAATATCAATCTTTACAAAGCGCGCCGTCCGCATTTGCAACAGCCTTTTGGGTTGCCGGAGTATTAGTTTCATACCCGCCGCCGATGGCTTTGTAAAATGCTATGATGTCCGTGTAAATATTTGCATTGCTTGAGATGAGGCTGTTTTGCGAATCGAGCAGGTTTTGTTGCGTGCTTAAGACTTCGCTAAATTCTATCAACCCTTGTTTATACTTATCTAAGGTGAGCTTTGAGACCTCTTGCTGTGCTTTTTCTGACAAAAACGCACTCTGATTGCGCTCATATTCTTTCTGCAAACTTACAACCGAATTTCTGATTTCTTGTGCCGCATTCAGAACACTTGATTTATACATATTCTCTTGCTCTTTGGTCATTGACTCTTGCAATTTGACATTATTCACTAAGGCTCCCCAGTGAAACAGCGGCATGTTTATTGCCGGAGAATAACTATATGTATCACTATCAGAGCTTATCAGGTTTGATATTTTTTGAGACTGAAAACCAACTAGTCCGCTCAAATTTATTGATGGAAACAACTCAGAAATAGCTTGGCCGATTTTGGCATTTTGAGCAATGAGCTGATTTTCGGCCTCTCTTACATCCGGGCGATTGCGAATCACACTGATCGGCAAAGCATATAACCGTTCCAAATCATACTCAAACCGGCGGCTGATGAGATTTTCTTCCTTGTTTTTGAGATCATTGTTTAAGCTTCCTGGAAGCTCTCCGGTTAAAATTGCCAGTGCATTCTTATAAGCCTCTACCTCTGTCTCCAATTGCGGGATTTGTTCCTTGGTGGTTTCCAGCAGATATTCTGCTTGTTTTAAGCTGATGTCATCGGTTAGGCCAACATCATATTTTTCTTTGGTCAAATCATAAATTGATTGCTGCAATTTCAAATTTTTCTTGGCAATATTCAGCTGTTCTTGTGCTTGGCGAAGACTGACATAATTTGTGGCAATTTCTGCCGTTAAGCTTAAGCGAACATTATCTAGGTTTGCTGCAGCCGCCTCTGCCAAAGCTCTGGCACTTTCGGTCTGGCGACGGCCCCCGCCCCAAATATCTATTTCCCAACTGGCATCCAGCCCCAATTGATAGTAATCGGTTGAGATCGGAACACCATAGTTAATACTGTCTTTGACGTAGTGATAGCTACCATCTGCATCTATTGTCGGCAGGTTTTGAACGGCGGTGATGCGCAAACTTTGTCTGGCTTGGCGCAAATTCTCAATTGCTATTGAGACTGTTGGGCTTTCCGATAAGCCTTTTTCTACCAACTTATTTAATGTCTGGTCATTAAATTCCTTATACCAATCTTTTTTTATTTCTGTTGCGCTTTTTGTTAATTTAAGGCTGGTGGCAATATCTTTGTCCGAGAAAAACTCCGGTTGCTTGTAATCTGGGCCAACCGCGCAAGAAGAGGCCAGAAGTACGCTCAAAGATAAGCTTGCATATCTATTTATCATTTTTGACCTCCGTTGGTGTTCTCTTTCTGCTACCCGACCACTCTTTGATGCTTTCAAACACCGCAAACAAGGCCGGAATAAAAATGATTCCAACAAAGGTGGCTGCTATCATACCAAAAAAGACCGAAGTACCGATGGCTATTTGGCTTGAGGCTCCGGCACCGGTGGCCACAATCATTGGAAAAACACCCAAAATAAAGGTTAAGGCAGTCATCAGCACGGCACGGAATCTTTCACCAGCCCCCTTCTTTGAGGCATCAAGAATCGAATCTCCCTGCTCCCGGTAGGCCTTGGTGAATTCCACAATCAGAATTGCATTTTTGGCAGCCAAGCCTATCAGCATAATCAAACCAAGCTGCGCATAAATACTCAAGGGTTGGCCCATGAGATGCAGACCTATCAATGCTCCCAAAATGGCAAAAACAGTTGAGAACATCACTGAAAAAGCCAACATCCAGCTTTCATACAATGCCACCAAAAAGAGGTAGCAAAAAATCAGCGCCAGGGCAATTAAGATGGCGGCGAGCCCCGCGGCTTCCACCTCTTGCAGGCTCAGCCCCGTCCAGGCAATTTGAAAATCTTCCGGCAACAAAGACGCCGCTACATTTTTGACCGTGTTAATGGCCGTGCCGGTACTGACTGCGGCTGAGGCTTGAGCGGTGATGGCTGCCGCCGTATATTGGTTATAACGATAGATGATTTTGGGTGATAATGTTGTTCTGACATCGGCAAAGCTTTTGACCCTTATCAGCTTATTATCACTTGAGCGCACATATAAATTTTGTACATCTTCTATGTTGCGGCGGAAGGGAAAATCTGCCTGCACAATAACCTTGTTGACCTGCCCGCTCAAGGTGATGTTATTGACATAGCGTGAGCCCAAATTATTAGAGAGAGCCTCAAACAAGTTGGCAACCGGAATTTTGTAGCTTTCAAGCTTGGTTCTATCTACATCCAAATAAATATGCGGGGTATCTGCCGTAAAGGTAGAAAACGCATAAGACAGATTTTTAGATTCATTTAGACCTAATAAAAACTTCTCCATCCAACCAAAAAGTTCTGAGGGCGTGGTATTGCCGTTGGTGGCAAGCAACTCTAAAGACAAGCCATTGCTTTGGCCGATGCCGGGAATGGCCGGCGGCGCAAAGAAATTAACCTGCGCGTCTTGAGTGAAGGCAAATTTTTCCATTAGGCTTGCAGTAATCCCCTCAATAGATAAGGCTTTTGAAGTCCGTTCCGACCAAGGCGCCAAGCCGATAACGCCCAAAGCGATGTTTTCTCCGCCACCGCCCAACAAAGAATAGCCCGCAACCGAGATAAAATATGTGACACCTTCCATCTCCAAGGCTTGTTTTGAGATTTTTGATACCAGCTCGTTGGTCTGATTAATGGTAGCGGTTTCATCTAACTGGATATTGGCAAAAACTATCCCCTGGTCTTCTTCGGGCAAAAACGATGTGGCCGTCAGTTTAAAGCCTATGCCGACCAATACCAAAACACCCAAAACCGTCAAAACCGTGACTTTTAGGTATGATGAAAAATAGCCGACAACTTTCAGATATTTTTCTTTGAAAAAGTCTATTGTATCGTTAAACCATTTGAAAAAGCCGTGCGGATCTTCTTGCTTGTCACCGCTTAAGAATATGGAACACAGAGCCGGAGACAAAGTCAGCGCATTGAAGGCTGAAAAGACCACCGCCGTGGCTATGGTGACCGCAAATTGCTGATATATCTTGCCGGTGATACCCGCCATTAGCCCTACGGGAATAAAAATTGAAAGCAAAACAAAAGTGGTGGCCACAATGGCGCTGCCTATTTGCTCCATGGCTTTTTCGGCAGCCGATTTGGCATCCATTTTCTCATAAGCCATCAGATACTCCACTCGTTCCACCACGATGATGGCATCATCTACAACCAAGCCAATGGCCAATATCATGGCAAACAGTGTCAGAATATTTATATCAAAACCCAAAACATATATGACCGCAAAAGTTGCCACCAGTGAGACAGGAATGGTGATAAGCGGAATAATCGTGGTGCGAATCTTTTGCAAAAACACATAAGTCACCAACACCACCAGAGAAAAAGTAATACACAATGTTTCTATAATGCTTTGGATGGAAGAACGGACATAATTGGTGGAATCGTAGGCAACCTTAAACTCCATATCGTCTGGAAAAGTCTTGCTAAGTTTGCTGATTTCTTCTCTCACGTTGTCCATAATGTCTAGGGAGTTTGAACCTGGCGTTTGGCTCAAACCGATGATAACCGAAGGCGCATCATCAAAGCGCGCGTTCATCTGGTAAGTATCGGCTCCGAGTTCCACTCTGGCGACATCTTTTATCCTAACAATACCGCCGTTTGCTGAGGTGGCAATAATAATATTTTTGAAGTCCTCAACCTTGTTGAGCAGGCCTTTGGCTGTTAAAGACAAAACCACTGCCGTGTTATTGGTGCTGGGGGCCGAGCCGATGGAGCCTATGGAGGCTTGCACGTTTTGTGAGGAGATGGCATTGACGACATCGGTGCTGTCTAGGCCAAGTGATGTCAGCTTATCTGGATTTAGCCATATTCGCATGGAATATTGCGGGCCATAAATTGAGACATCGCCAATACCTTCTATGCGCGCCAGGGGATTTTGAATATTAGTATAGGCAAAATTGCTTAAATATAAGTCGTTATAAGTATTGTGCGGCGAGCGCAAAACCAGCATACCCAAAATATTGGACATTTGAGTCGTGACCTCGAGCCCTTCTTGATTTACAATATCCGGCAGCTGGGAGGAAACTTGTTGCAGACGGTTTTGGACTTTTACCTGAGCAATGTCCGGGTCGGTGCCGACATTGAAAGTAATGGTCAGATTATAGCTTCCGGTGTCATCTGAGGTGGAAGACATATAAAGCATATCCTCAATACCATTAATCTGGTTTTCTATCGGAATGGCAACCGTATCTACCAAAACCTCGGCATTGGCGCCTGGATATGTGGCCTTTACCACTATTTGCGGCGGTGTAATTTGCGGATATTGTGAAATCGGCAGCACCACTATCGCCAACAATCCCAGCAAAATCATTATAATCGAGATAACCCCGGCAAAACGCGGTTTATCTATGAAATATTTGGAAAACATTATTTTTTCTCCCCATTGGCGGAGGCTATCTTAATTTTGACTTTGGTGTCTTTGCCGACATTGCCGACCTTGTCTGTCACCAAATATTCTTCTTTGGCGAATCGGTTGGCCAAGACATAGTTGCCGTTTTGCTCATCTAATATGGTTACGGGAGTTTTTAAGAGCTGGTTATTTTTGATGGTGTAGACATAATTGCCATCCGGGCTCAACACAACGTAGTTTTGTCTGACCAAAACCGCGTCTTTAACATTCTTTTCTAATAATACATCTACATAGGCATTGGCCATCAGCTCATGATTAGGGTTGGCAAAATCTGCATAAACGGCCACAGATCCCGTGGTTTTATCAATGCTATTGTCCGTAAATTTAAACTCGCCCAAGGGCTTGTATAAATTGCCATTTGAAAGTTTGAGCATGATTTTTTCGCCGGCGAATAAAGGTGCTCCATTTTGTTTGGCGATTTCATTTAAATACTCTTTATCAGAGATTGAAAAGACTACCCGAATCGGATCATACTGGATAATCGAGAGCAAAGCACCGCTGCCGGGAGCCACATAATTTCCTTTGGTTAGATCAACGTTGCCGACAACACCGTCAATTGATGACTGCAGCACGGTGTAGTCATACATCACTTGGGCCTTGGCTTGGTTGGCTTTTGCCTCCTCAAGATTGCCCAAGGCGCTCAAATACTCGGCCTTGGCATTATCAAACTCGGTTTGAGAGATGGCTTTTTTGCCTGCCTTTTTGATTCTTTCATAATAAACTTTGGCATTGTTAAAATTGGCCTGCGCCTGTGTGGTGGCGGCAATGGCAGCATTTAGAGCTGCTTTATATTCTCGTTGGTCTATCAAAACCAAATTATCGCCCACCTTGACATCTTGGCCGCCTTGCACAAACACATCTTCTATATAACCGCTGACATTTGGCACCAAATCAACCGATTTTATCGGGGTCACATAGCCGACATAAGTTGAGGTTATGGTAATGTCTTGCGGTTCTATCGGAATAACATTTAAGGTTAGTTCTCTTTGCTTTTGCGTTGATGCAGCTAAAGTCGCTTTGGGGGCCAAACACCAAAAAAACATCAACAATAAAACAGCAAAGATATATCGCGGCCGAGACAACATTTTTTTCTCCTCTTATCTAAGTTGTAATTTTAAATAATTGGCAATGGAGATAATTCAATATTGCTAATCTTGTTTATGCTTGAAGAATTTTGCTTGGAGGATGGGAAAAATTGTTGTATTTTATGCATAATTTTGTATTGTGCCTCTAAAATTTAATAAGGAACAAAAAACAATGATTAAGACTAAACAAACAGAACCCGTTGTTTTGCAAGTGCTGCCGGAGTTGGAAATGGGCGGCGTAGAGATTGGCACCGTTCAAATTGCCTCTGCCTTACAAGAAAACGGAATTAAAAATTTTGTTGCCTCGCAGGGCGGGCGTCTTACCAAAGATTTGAGTAAGATGAAGGTTAAGCATTTGACCTTGCCGCTTAAAACAAAAAACATCTTTAAAATGCGCAAAAACGCCAATGCTTTGGCCGAGTTTATCAAAAAAAACGGCATCAATATCGTGCATGCTCGTTCCAGAGCGCCTGCTTGGAGTGCTTATTGGGCGGCAAAAAAGGCCGGTGTGCATTTTATGACCACCTTCCATGGAACCTATGGCCTCGGCCCTTGGGGTATCAAAAAAATATACAACAAAATCATGACCATGGGTGAGCGCGTTATTGTTATTTCAAACCATATAAAAAATCATGTTTTGAAAAACTATAAAAAAGTTGATGAACAAAAGCTTCGCTTGATTCATCGCTGCGTTGATGTGGAAAAATTTGACCCCAAGTCTGTTTCCCAAGAGAGAATCATAAAAACCATCAAAGAGTACAATATTCCGGAGGACAAACCGGTTCTGACGTTGATTGGCAGAATCACCCGTTGGAAAGGGCAACATTTACTGGTAAAGGCTCTCTCAAAGATGAAAAACACTAACTGCTATTGCGTGATTGCCGGTGATGCCCAGGGAAGAGTTAAGTATGTTGACGAGATTAAAGAACTGGCAAAAAAGCTCAAGGTTAGCAATCGGGTCGGCTTTTATGGCAAAGTTTTGGATCCGCAGGCGTTGATGCAGGTTTCTACCGTGGTGCTTTCTACCGCCATAGAGCCTGAGGCTTTTGGACGCATCTCGGTTGAAGGGCAAGCCATGGGCAAAATTGTGGTCGCCTCCAACATCGGCGGCTCGCTTGATACCATCAAAGACGGCGTGACCGGCAAGCTCTACCAGTTTGATGACCCGCAGGCTTTGGCTGATGCCCTTGATTGGGCGCTCTCTCTGGATGAGAAAGAAAAGCAAAAAATTGCCAAAAACGCCATAAAAAATGCAAAAGAAAACTTCACAAAACAAATTATGTGTGATAAAACGATAGCCGTCTATCGTGAATTGATGGATGAAAACAATAACTTAGTAAAATAAAAAAAGGAAATTTTAATATGGTTGCGATTAAATTGCCTGATGGCAGTGTGATGAATATGGAGAGCGGTGTCAGCGGTTATGACATTGCTGCAAAGATAAGCTCTGGCTTGGCGCAAGCCGCTTTGGCCGTTAAAGTTAATGATAAACTCCAGGATTTGACTACCCCTATCACTACCGACGCAACCGTGACTATCATCACCGGCAAGGATAAGGAAGGTCTTGCTATCCTCCGTCACTCTTGCTCACACGTGATGGCTGAAGCTGTTAAAGAACTCTGGAAAGATGTGCAAGTTACTATCGGACCAGCGATTGAAAACGGTTTTTATTATGACTTTTCTCGTAAGGAGCCTTTTACGACTGAAGATTTTGAAAAAATCGAAGCTAAAATGCACGAGATTGTTAAGCGCGACGAGAAAATCACCCGTAAGGTCTTGCCGCGTGATGAGGCTATCAAGTTCTTTAATGATTTGGGTGAGCACTATAAGGCTGAAATTATTCAAGATTTGCCCGAATCCGAAACTATCTCTCTTTATACCCAAGGTAACTTTACCGATTTGTGCCGTGGTCCGCACGTTCCCTCAACCGGGAAAATCGGAAACGCTTTCAAACTTATGAAAGTTGCCGGCGCTTATTGGAGAGGTGATTCCACCAAGGAAATGTTGCAGCGTATTTATGCAACTGCCTGGAACACCAAAAAAGAGTTGGATGAGTACCTTAAAATGCTTGAAGAAGCAGCCAAACGCGACCACCGCAAGCTCGGCCGCGAGATGGATTTGTTCCATTTCGAGCCTGACTACGCTCCCGGTGCCGTCTTTTGGCATGATAAAGGCTATAAAATCTACCGCAAATTGATTGAGTATATGCGCAAGCGCCAAGAAAACAACGGTTATATTGAGGTTTCTACGCCGAGAGTTATGGATCGTTGTTTGTGGGAGACCTCTGGTCACTGGGAAAAATATGGCGCCCACAACTATTCCGGCCAAACGGAAGATAAAAAATGGTTCTGCATTAAACCGATGAACTGCCCAGGCGGATTGTTGATTTATAAGCAGGGAATCAAGTCTTATCGTGATTTGCCGCTCAAAATTGCCGAGTTTGGTAAGGTTAACCGCTATGAGGCCTCCGGCTCTTTGATGGGCTTGATGAGAGTGCGCGAATTTACGCAAGATGATGCCCACATCTTCTGCACGCCTGAGCAGATGGAAGATGAATGCATTACCACGTTGAAACTGATTTTTGATATTTACAAAGATTTTGGATTTGACAAGGTAAAGATTTATCTTTCTACTCGTCCGGAAAAACGTATTGGCTCAGATGAAATTTGGGATATCTGCGAGAAGGCTTTGGCCAATGCGCTCACTAAGCATGGCTATGAATTTGAGATTAATGAAGGTGAAGGTGCATTCTATGGCCCCAAACTGGAATTCATCCTCAAAGATGCCATCGGCCGTGAGTGGCAATGCGGAACCATCCAGGTTGATATGAACCTGCCGCAGCGTTTTGACATCAGCTATATTGGTGAAGACGGTGAGAAACATCAGCCGGTTATGCTGCACAGAGCTTTGTTTGGTTCTATTGAGCGTTTCTTGGGTATCTTGATTGAACACCATGCCGGCAAACTGCCGCTTTGGTTATCTCCCGAGCAGGTTGTGGTTTGCCCGATTGTCAGCGAGATGAACGACTACGCTGAGGAAGTTGCGGCCAAATTGCGCGCGGCCGGATTGTATGCCAAAACGGATTTGCGTAATGAGAAAATCAACTACAAAATCCGTGAGCACTCGGTTGCCAAGATTCCGGTTATTGCCGTTGTCGGTGCCAAGGAGAAAGAAAACGGCACGGTTACCGTTCGTCGTTTGGGCTCTGAAAAACAAGAGCTTATGGCGCTTGATGACTTTATTGCCGCTCTTAAAAAAGAGGCGACAATGCCGAGCCAAGACCGCTAAGTGCTTGTGTATGACACTTTTAAAACCCGCAAGGCCGCAAACTTTGCGGGTTTTTCTTGCAATTTATATTTTTTATGCTTAGACTAGTTGGCGTACTTCATGGTACGGAGACTACAAAATCTCCTACATAACGCGATGTCGATATAGCACCGTTAAAATCTATATCCCCGACAACTCTTGGTCGGGGAGCTTTCAGCGTATGTTCAAGGCTTGCCCCAAAGGCTGAGAGGATCATTTCGTTATGTATGATTTTTGTACTCCCCGGCCACCTTACCATAAGGCGGCCGTTTTGTTTGAGTTGAACTTATGGAGAAAAAATCATGCAAAAATTATGTTTATTTCTGGTTGCCATCTGTTTGGCATCTTGCACCACGCTTACCAGGCAGGAGCAAAACACCCTACGCAATCTCAAAGCGCAAGGTGTCACCGTAGACAAGCCTGTCGGCAGTTTTGAGGCGCCGGCAAACCCGGGTGCCGCCGGAGCACTCAATCTCCTACCCGGCATTGGCAATTTTTATCTGGCCAGCGGCAATGGCGGAGACAGTTCTCACTGGCTTTATGGAACCTTAAATCTTTTGACTTGGCCAATATCTATTTTGTGGGGAATCCCTGAGGCTGCCATTGATGCCAACCGCATCAATGAGCGAGAACTGATTTACTATTATCAATATGATCGCCAGGGGCAAAAAGAGCTTGCCACTGCCGGCAAGACTTTGGAAAATTAGCAACAAAAAACCGAGGCGGTCTGATCTTACCGTCTCGGTTTTGTGTGTTTTTGGCACTCTGTGTATGTGACTGCCCTCTCAAAACAAATTGCATAGACAGGAAAGACACTCACCCAGCATATTAGTTCCTTAGGAAAGCCATAAATGCTGGCGGCGTCAAAACAGTAGTCATACACAATCGTAGCTCCGATAAATACCCCCCACAAGCACCAGATTGCAAATACCAACGCAAGCACTGCAAACACAACTTTTTTCATACGCACAAAAATTTTTAAATAACTACCTTAATCACTATACTTTCGTTATTATAGATAGTATTTTTCACCTCATCGGTCAAGGCTATCTTCTTTATTTTCACAAAAAAAAGCGTGACATTTCTGTCACGCTTTTCGTTGCCTCAAAATACAAATTATTTAATTTTGGTTTTCAAATTCGCAATCAACGCATCTACCCCGCCGGGGTTGTTTTTGATGAATGCAGTGTATTCATTGCGGGCGGTGATGGCCAAGCTTACATTTTCGATAATGATATCAACAATTTTGTATTGTCCGCCTTTTTCACGCACACGCCATACGACTTTGGCCGGCTCTCCTTGGTCCATCGGCACAACAGAGTTTACAAAAACCTGCCCGGCAGAATTTGACGGGGATGTTCCCTTGAAAATAAACTCTCTGCCCTTAAATTCGTCAAAACGCTTAGACCAGGTGCTGATGTTGAGCTGGCGGTAAACCTTGATGAACTCTTCCCTTTGTGCCGGAGTGGCTGTACGCCAGTTGCGCCCCAAAACAAACTGGCCGATAAAATCCAAATCCAGAGCCTTGTTAAAAAGTTTTGCAAAGCGGGCATCTTTTTCGGCCTGCGGAATGTTGGCATTGATAATCTGCTCTATGCCCTCTGTCGTTACTTCTTTTACAAAAGCCTCCGCCTTGGCGGCATCAATCTCGGCATTAGCACTGCCTGAAAACAAAAGTAACATGCCTAAAAGACTGCCGGCAAAAAGTTTTTTCATATAAAGTCTCCTTAGTTATTGGTCCATTTCATCAAAGGCTTCGCCTTCTTCCTCAAAGCCGAAATCAAAGTCATATGCGGCTGTTTCTTCCGACTTATCGCGATAGCATCTCAGCTTGCTCTGGTTTTGCAAATATGCCGAGCGCAATGTCGTGTAATAATCAACAGAGTTACGCTCCAAATCATCCAACAAATCCAAAGCTTGTTCACGCGCGGTGATGCCATAGACAGCAGCCAAGCCCCAAGAGGCTTTATCGTGAACATTAGCATCATTATAAGTGCCCCAATATACAGGGTCAAACACAAACTCCAGGGCCAAACCGGTGGCGGCACGCGGGGTGCTCGGACCAATCAGCGGCAAGACAAGGTATGGGCCCTGAGGAATACACCATTTGGCAAAAGTTTCATTAAACGTGGCTTCCCGCTTGGGCAATCCCCAGCCCTCCGCCACATCAAACATACCGGCCAAACCAAGGGTAGAGTTCAAGACAAATCTACCCAAACTTTTGGTCATGGCGACAGGCTCTCCTTGCAAGAGCAGATTGCCGGCAGATACCGGTTCTTGCAAGTTGGAAAGGACGGAACTAACCCTCTCTCTCACAAAAGGTGTCGTGATGGCTCGATACCCTTTGGCCACCGGCTTAATCACGTATTTATCTGCCTGATAGTTAAACTCAAAAATCGGACGGTTGATACTCTCAAAGGGATCTTCTGCCGAATCTGTATGCTGCCCGGTTGAGGCACAAGCGGCAAGCAACGCCACTCCCGAAACGGCAATCATCTTCTTGATGGATAGTTTTAGCACGGCCACCTCTTTTTGTTGTTATTAAATTGAGCTTAATATATCATCAAATTAACAGAAATCAATATTTTTCACTCACATTCTTGATATCTAAGGCGGTTTGTTACAATGCCGAAATCTTTTGTGTTTTGCATAAAGGGAGAATCTGAAATATTATGCCTCCCAGTTGAAACTTTTATATGAGGAATATTCACAATGACTAGCAAACCTTCTAAACCTATTATGCTCTTTGATTGCAAAACCTCTCAAAGCGTTATCGGTAAAAATAAAATTATGAACGCTCTTGAAAAGATCCTTGACCACGGCGCTTATTGCCAGGGTCCTGAAACAAGAGAGTTGGATGAGAAATTAGCCAACTACTCCGGCACAAAATTCTGCGCTACCTGCGGATCAGGTACCGATGCCTTGACCCTTGCCTTGATGGCTTGGGGCGTTAAACCCGGCGATGCCGTTTTTGTTTCTTCTTTCACCTTCGTATCTTCTGCCGAGGCTCCTGTTTTGTTGGGCGCAACCCCTATCTTTGTTGATTCCGATCCTAATACCTACACGATGGATCCTAAAGATTTGCAACGCGCTATTGACGAGGTTAAAAAGGAAGGCAAGCTCAATCTTAAAGCCGTTATTCCGGTTGATATTTTCGGTTCTCCCTGCAACTATGATGAAATCCTCAAGATCGCTCATGACAATGGCATGAAGGTTTTGGCAGACTCTTGCCAATCTTATGGCTCTGTTTACAAAGGCAAGAAAGCCGGATCTTTTGCTGATATGTCTGCAACCTCTTTCTACCCGACCAAACCTCTGGGATGCTATGGTGACGGCGGTGCCGTGTTCACAAACTCCAGTGAAGAAAACGAACTGGTTAAATCTTGCCGCGTTCACGGTATGAGCCCCGAAGATCACTACGACAATGTTCGTTTGGGCTTGACCGGCCGTATGAACAGTTTCCAAGGCGCTGTCTTGTTGCAGAAGTTGACTGTTTTTGACCAGGAATTGAAAGATCGTTTCCGTGTTGCCAAACGCTATGACAATGAACTCGACAGCTATTTCGGCAAACAACAGATTTTGGATAACTGCCAGTCTGCTTACGCACTCTATACCATTAACTGTGCAGATCGCGATGAACTCATGAGCTACCTCAAGGAAAACGGTATTCCTTGCGGCGTATACTATCCGCGTCCGGTCAACACCCAGACTGCTTATGCTAAGTGGAATACTCGTCCGCTGCCGGTTTGTGAGAAACTCTCCAAGACAGCCCTCTCTATCCCGATGACTCCTTATCTTGACAACGAAGATTTGGACTATATCATTCGGGTTATGAATGAATTTGCTGCAAAGAAAAAAGTTAAAGCAGCCTAGTTGTTGTTAACACGTACAAAAAACGGCGGTTTTTTACTGCCGTTTTTTTGTGTCTGATATTTTTTTGATAACAAGTGAATTTTTAACTGGACATCTGCAAAAATATGCATTATAAAGCTTCTCGTTATCGGCTGCTCGGGTAGCTCAGTCGGTAGAGCAGAGGACTGAAAATCCTCGTGTCGGCGGTTCGATCCCGTCCCCGAGCACCATTTCGTAAATACCGCCATGAAAGGCGGTTTTTTTTGTGCTCTCGCCAATCGAACTTCGTTTCTTCAAAACTCGTTCTCTTGGGGACGGGCCTC
>CASERH010000007.1 GCA_949290295.1 uncultured Pseudomonadota bacterium
GTTGGATCTCATGGACGCTGTTAATGATATTTCTGACATGGCTTTTCTCCAAATACTGTGGACACATTATAACTTGCGGCATCTTTCTGACGCTACAGGTTATATAATAGCATAAAACCTCACCTGGTTCAATACTTATCTGTTATCCTATCTCAAAATTAGTAAAAAAAGCCTTAAATCTACAACTTAGGATTTAAAATATCGCCAAAAGACTCATCTTCTTTTTCAAGTAAGCGAGCAGCTGCTTTGATGGCACCATAGTAGTCTGAGCGGATGATTGCTTCATTTATCGGAGCAATATAGGGAATTAGACTCGGTGCTGCATCTTGCAAATCTCTGACATAGGTCAAATACAAGTTCTGCAACTCCGTACTGCCTTTAGACAGATACATCTGCTGGACCACAAAGTAAACACGGCGGCTCGGCGTGTTGGCATCTTTCTCTCTTAAAATAAATTTCTCGCGCAAAATCGGAACATTGCCCTCTATATAAAAACGAGTCCGCTCCCCATCGTTGGTTATCAGGGCCTCCCCGATAATGATACTTTCGTGCGGTTTTAATTCAATCTTTAACGGCATTTTGCGCTCCTTAGTAAAAATTTTCTGATTGCGCCTATCATATAGTGATTTTTTTATTTTGCAAATCTTTATTTTTTATGTATAACTAAAATCAACTTT
This sequence comes from uncultured Pseudomonadota bacterium, assembly GCA_949290295.1. Lineage (GTDB taxonomy): Bacteria > Pseudomonadota > Alphaproteobacteria > RF32 > CAG-239 > CAZU01. The sequence goes on from CASERH010000007.1 coordinate 678, forward strand.
GTTAAACTTAAGGACTTTGTTATGACTTCTACTTTCAAGCAAGACCTGAGCGCTGAAGAACAAGAAATCTTTCTTAGGGCTCTTTTGTATATCTTGAATACCGATAAAAACTTTAAGCCCGCAAAAAATGAATATCTTGTTCACCAGGCAAAAGAAATCGGTTTTCCGATGAAAAAATTGTCTGCTCTTAAACCTGCCTTGAAGCCTGAAACTATTTCTAATGAGCTCTTGAAAATTCATAATGTGCGCCTACGTCGGTATTTTGTGCGCGAAATGATTATGCTCGCCATCTCTGACCATGAATTGACCGATGTCGAGATGTGCAATATCTATAAAATCGGCACGGCTATCGGTATTAAACAGGATAAAATCAACGATTTTTTCCTTTGGGCGGCTCAGGGTATTGAATGGCAGGTGGAAGGAGTCCGCTTGGTGGAGGATGATTTATAAAATATTATGCAAGAACCCCCGATTTTTACCTTAAAAGGTGTAAGCCTCGCGTTTGGCGACAACCAATTGTTTCAAAATGTTGAACTCTACATTAACCGCGGCGATAAAATCTCTTTGGTCGGCCGCAATGGTTCAGGCAAATCTACCTTGCTCAAAATTATTGCCGGCGTTCTTGAACCGGATAGCGGAGAAATCTTTGTTCAGCCCGGAATAAAAATTTCTTATATGCCCCAAGAGCCTGATTTTGGTAAGTGCAAAACACTGCGCGAGGTCGTACGATCCGGCTTGCCAAATTATACTCCCGAACAGGAATATAAGATCAATATCCTTATTGAGCAACTCTCCATTGCCGCCGAACAAGAGGTGGAAAGCGCCTCCGGCGGAGAAAGGCGCAAGGCCTCTCTGGCAAAAGCCCTTATCAATGAGCCGGATATTTTGCTTTTGGATGAGCCCACTAACCACTTGGATATTGCCACCATCGAAAAACTTGAAAACATCATCAAAGAATTTCAAGGCGCCGTTGTGCTCATCTCCCATGATAGAATGTTTTTATCTAACACCTCGGGAGCCACTTTTTGGCTTGACCGCGGCAAAATGCATCGAAACAATAAGGGATTCAAATTCTTTGAAGAATGGCAAGAGCAAATCATTAATCAAGAGATTATTGAGCAAAATAACCTCAACCGCAGAATTGCCGAAGAAACCGAGTGGCTTCACAAAGGAGTCACAGCCAGACGGCGCCGCAATATGGGGCGGTTGCGCAGGCTCCAACAGCTCCGTGCCGAAAGGCGTGAACAAATCAAACAAATCGGCAACATCAACCTCAATATCGATGAGGGGGATTTTCGCTCTAAATTGGTGATTGAGGCCAAGCATATCTCAAAAGCTTTTGGCGAGCGCCAGATTATCAAAGACTTTTCTACCCGCGTTATTAAAGGAAACAAAATCGGTATTGTCGGGCCTAATGGTGCCGGAAAGACAACTCTTGTCAAGCTCTTGACCAAGCGTCTGGAGCCAGACAGCGGTTCTGTGCGTATCGGCAAAAACCTTGAAGAAGCATATTTTGATCAAAATCGCATAACCTTGGACCCTAAGAAAACTTTGTGGCAGACTCTTTGTGATAAAGGCGACCATATCATGGTGCAAGGACATTTTCGCCATGTAGTGGCTTACTTGAAAGACTTTTTATTTAAGCCAAGCCAGGCACATTGCCCGGTTGCCGCTCTCTCCGGCGGAGAGAAAAATCGTCTGATGCTGGCCAAGGCTCTTGCCCAACCCTCAAACTTTTTGGTTTTGGATGAGCCCACCAATGATTTGGACATGGATACTCTTGACCTTTTGCAGGAAGTACTTGATGACTATGGCGGCACAATTCTTATTGTCAGCCACGACCGTGATTTTCTGGACAGAGTGGTTTCTTCCATCATCTATCTTAAAGGCGACGGTACTGTTTATGAGCATGCCGGCAGCTACTCCGAGCTTTTGGAAAAAATTTCTGCAGCACCGAGCAAGCCTGCAAAAACTGAGCAGAAAAAATCTTCTGCCCCTCTTTCTGAACTCAAACAAACTTCTAAGCCTAAAAAACTTAGCTACAATCAACAACGTTTGTTGCAGGTTTTGCCTACCGAGATAGAGCAAATCGAGGCTGAAATTGCAAAGACTGAAGAGGAACTTTCAGATGCTTCTCTTTACACCGAAAATCCACAACGGTTTGATATTTTGAGTAAAAAATTGCCAGAGCTTCAGGCTCAAAAAGAAGAAAAAGAAAATCAGTGGCTGGAAATCCAGCTCCTGGCTGAAGAGCTCTAAAGTTTATTCCAAAACCGCCTTGCCTGACAAGACTTGCTCTATTTGATATAGATTAGCACGGACCAAGGCCAACTCTTCAGGATTGTAGCTTAGCGACTTAAACTGCTTTTCTTGTGAAGCTATTATGTTTTTGAGATTGTCTGCTCCCGCTCCGGACATTGTCTTTAACAACCCGCGATTATCTTCCAGATTGTTTTGCAAAGTCGCTATTGTCGCCAGCTCTTTTAAGCGTTGCTCCATAGAGAAAAATCTTTCGGCGTTCCAGCCGTTAGCCTCCAGCCAGCGGCGAACTTGCGCAGGGATCTCGCTGTCTTGCCGCAGAGAAACTTGTGCCATTGATTTACTCAAACCCTTTTGCATAAAATCTGACCACACGCTCAGAAAGGCGTTTATTTCCTTAACATTTAAAACATCTTCCGGTGACGGCGGTGTATCATAATTTGCGCCAAAACGGGCAATATTGCTCAACGGCGTAGTCAGTATAACGCCTAAAAAAACTAATGCAGCACATAAAATCAAAATCTTTTTACGCGTCATCTGGCCTACCATCTCAAGTTGGAAATAACATAATCCGGAGAAGCATCATAACTGTTGGACAGCTCTCTGGTTTTAGCAACATCGGGGATATAACCCTCGCCTAAGAAATTTACATGCACGCCCTTGGAAATAAGAGCAGAATCCCATCCAAGCATGACCGCGCCTTTGATGTCGGTGGCAATATTGTCGCCAATCACTAAGATGTTTCCGGGGTCGGCAATTCCATCCAGGCAATATTTGAAAATATTAATATCCGGCTTGCCTAGTGTGACAATTCTGCCGCCAATAACCGCATATTGCTCAGCTAAAGCTCCTGGGGCCAAACAAATTTTGCCATCCTTAAAACAAGAGGTGTCGTTGCCGGCACAGACAAACGGCAATCCCAGTGCTGCGGCCTGTTCTAAAACGGGACGATAGGTATCTGCCGTATCATTTACATCTGCCACCGTATCCATATATAGGAAATGAGCGGCAGAGATATTAGCTACCTGCACAAAACCAAGTCCGGCAAAAACACTCTTGTCCGCCGAAGACCCCAAATGATAATAATTGGTTCCCAAGGCTCCGTAATTGCCGCTGCCGTGTTTTAGTTTATAGTGTAAAATTTCACCCGCACTCATGATGCAGCTGAAAATTTGCGGATTAATACCATTTTGCTGCAGCCACTCGGCTATGGTTGCCACGCGCCAGGCCATGTTGGTTAAGAGCACAATTTTTTTGCCTCTGGCCGCAAGGTTGCGCAGAGCATCTGCCGCAGCGGGCAGAATGCTGCCGCCTTCATATAAAACACCGTTAAAACCTAGGACAAATGTGTCGTAGTTGTCTGCGGTTTTGGACAGATTAACTATGGGCTTTATCATCTTCATTGCTTTTATTCCCGAACTAATTTGTTTATAAACTAGCCGAAATTATCCATATTTACAAGAAAATAAACCGAGTTTTACGCCTTAAATTCTGCTTTTGATAATTTTAGGATTATCTCATTGGCTAAGGTCAGCCCGAAAATGGCCGTGATGGTCGGCAAAGAGCCCATGATATTGCGGGCACCATCTTCTTGCGGAGCCAAAATTGCGGTTTGCGGCAACTTTGGCTGTTCTTTGGAGTAGACGCAAGGTACTTCTGCAAGGTTTACCCCTTGACTTTTTAACTGGTGCCTTACTTTGCGAGCCAATGCGCAATTTTGGGTTTTATCAAGTGTAGAAACGGCAATATCTGCCGGATTGGTTTTAAGCGCCGCCCCCATTGATGATATAAACGCTATTTTCTCATGCCACAAAAATTCCAGCAGCGCACATTTGGCGCTGAGCGAATCGATGGCATCCACCACAAAATCCGGCCTGACGGCAAAAATATCTGCCAAATTATCTTTATCTACAAAGACATTTTTAATCTCCACCAAGCAGGAAGGATTTATATCTTTCACTCTGGCGGCGGCGACCTCGGTTTTAAGTTTTCCCACCGTCGAATCCAACGCCAATATCTGGCGGTTGATGTTGGTTTCATCAAAACGGTCAAAATCAACCAAAATCAGATGCCCGATACCGCTTCTTGCCAAAGCCTCCAATGCATAGCCGCCAACCGCTCCTAAGCCTATGACCATAACAGTTGCTTGTTTTAAGCACTCCACCCCCTCTTGGCCCAAAAGCATTTGCGTGCGCATAAACCTTTTATCTGACATCTATGAACTCCCGTGAATTTTTATAAACTTCCGCCGCCAGCTCTTTAAGTTCCATGTTTTTGCATTCGGCCACATCTTTTGCCAAGGCCGGAATATCTGTCGGATTCCCCTGATAGGGGCCATCGCTTTCAAACAGCAACTTTTGCAACGGAACCTCTTGCGCCAGTTCTTTGAAATTTTTTCGTATTCGTGTTTTGGGGCAAAAAGAAATATAAGCGCCAAAACTCAAAGCCCTCCTTAAAAGTTCTACACTTCCACTAAAAGAGTGAAGGACGAACTTTACCTCTTTTAAAATTGGCCAAAACGCCTCCAACCAATCTTGTACTTTCACCGCATGTACCAGTAAAGGTCTGTTATATTCTTTTGCCAGGCGGATATGCTCAGCAAAAATTTCTTTTTGAAGCTCCGAAGGTACGTCTTTTAAGCGGTCAAGCCCACATTCTCCCACCAGCGCTTGTGGATTTTGCTCCAGCAGTTTTTGCAAATTTTTATGCCAATCTTTTGAACAATCCTGCAAATACCACGGATGCAAGCCCAAAGCCGGCACAACTCTGCCCGGAAATTCTTCTGCCAATTCACACACTGCCTGCCAATCACCCTCTTTGGTGGCGGCACAAACGACCTCCTCAACCCCTTGCTTGCTTATCTCGGCAAGAAATTGCGGTGCATTGTTTGACTTATAGTCTTGCAAGTGGATATGGGTATCAATAAACTGCATTTTAGATTTTTCGTTAAAAAATTTTGATTCGGATTGTAGGTAATTATGAGTATTTTGACAAGACCAATTTTGGAAATTGACTTAAACAACTTATTGGCAAACTATCAATTGTTGGAAAAAATTGCTCCGCACGCCACTCCGGCAGCAGTCGTCAAAGATGATGCCTATGGCTTGGGAGCCGCTGTCGTTGCGCCTTTGCTCTATGAAAAGGCACAATGCCGCAACTTTTTTGTGGCTCATGCCGTTGAGGGGCAAAGAATTGCCGACAAACTGCCGCAGGCAAAAATTTATGTCTTGCAGGGAATCGGGGAGGATTGTTTGGATATTTTTCAACAAGTGCCGCAGCTGATCCCTGTCATCAGCAGTCCGGAGATGTTTGAATTTTGGAAAAGCAACCGCCTGCCAAACAGAAAACCGGTTATTCATATTGAGACCGGATTAAACCGCCTGGGCTTTAGGGAGCATGACCTTAAAGCCTTGAGCGATGCCGACCTGTCTGAGTTTTCAATGGTGATGTCTCACCTGGCTTGCGGTGATGAAAAAGACCACTTTATGAATGCTCATCAGTTAGAGACTTTTGAGCAGCTCAAAAACATCTATTTTCCTGACCTGCCGGCTTCTCTTTCGGCCTCCGACGGTGTCTTTTTGGGCGAGAAATTTCATTGGAACATGGTGCGTTTGGGCGCTGCCATGTATGGTATCAACACCGCACCTTACCGCCTCAACCAGATGCAGAACGTGGTGCGCATCAAAGCTCCCGTGTTGCAAATCGAACCCTTACCCAAGGGCGAATTTGTCGGCTATTCCGCTACTTATCGGGCAAGTTCGGATCGCAAGATTGCCATTGTTTCTATCGGATATGGAGATGGTTTGCCCCGTTCTCTTTCCAATGTGGGCAAAGTTTATTTCAAAGTCCGTGGCAAACTCCACGAATGTAGGGTTATCGGCCGGATGTCCATGGACAACCTTATTTGTGATGTGACCGAGGCAGAAGGCTTGGAAGTCGGCGATTTTGCTTATATTGCCGATGATTTCTACACTCTTGATGATATGGCAAGAGATGCCGGCACTATTTCTTATGAGATTATGTCACGCGTAGGCAAAAACACTCGTTATATTCGAAAATATATCGGGCAATAAAAAACCGGGGAATTTCCCCGGTTTTTTATTTTTTGTTATGAACGACCACCTGAGAATCTTGCATAGATGGTCTGTAACGTCTTGTTCCCTTTTATTTTTGTTGTTATTTTGGTCAACGCACTTTCATTTGCAGGAACATCCATACGTTTAACTTCTACGTTTGCCGCCTCACTGGCATTTAAGGCATCAACAGCTCTCTTAGCTGCTGCGACCTGAACATCTTGCGGAGCCCCTTTGCCATCAAGCGTTGAAACTGCCATGTTTTTATTCTCAGGGTCAATTGTCATTTTAATACCCTCATTAGAGATGTATTGATAGGTTGTCTTGCCCTGATCATCGGTTACGGTGATTATTTCTTCAGGTTTTCCGCCCAAATCTTCAGCTGCTTTGGCAACCGTCTCGCCGTCAACCCCAGTATAAGGATCGCGAATATTGAGGAAACGACTGTCTTGTGTTGAGGTTCCATTGGCGTCTGTCACGGTTAGGCGAGCTTTATCACCTCCGGTTAATTTCAATCCTAATCGGCCGCCCGGAGCACTTACCTGCTTAGCCTCAAGCCCCTTGCCATCAAAATCCATCGCATCAATCCGATACCCCTCGGTATTGGCCGTTGGATACGTTCCTTTGCCAGCAAAAGCTGATGGATACTCCGCCAGCGCCCCCTCCGGCTCTGCGGCATAGGAAACTTTCAGGTTTTCAATCACGGTAGGCTCTGTCGGCTCTACATCTATTGGAGACAGCTGTGCTTTCTTGATTCGATTATCAAAATCTACATCCCGACCTACGTTTCCGAGATCTCTTCTACTTATGGGTTTAGAACCTCTGTTGAAATGATTTTCCTGTCCTTCTGCACAAGGCCCATCAACCCCGGCTCCTTTAACATGATAGTTTTCTGTCGGAACATAGCCTGGACCATGATAACCTCCACGATCATCAATGGTTCCTAATGCTGATTTTATCTTCTCAATTTCTGTAATTTCTAGCTTGTCACCACAGTTGAGTAATTTGTTTAAATTAGTCATTTCTTCTTCAAAATGGTAACGCTTAGCTCCTTGGATGGAAACATATTGCTGAGCACTTTCATCCCAACGAACACGGTCTGTGTATGCATCCAATTTGCTCCATTTGAAGATAAATTCTTCTTTAGTCATTCCCTCCATGTGATCCATAATGCCTGTTGTGCTTAAATTCATGTACATGCGATCTAAGTCTTCTTGTGAATACAACTTAAGCAATAAGGCATATTGGCTCTCGGTGATACCCATATTAGTATTGTAATGTTCAGGAAAGATTGAATCTTCCACAGAAGGCACTTCAACATCAACCCCTTCGGCAACAGCATTATTGTCATCAGCACTCGGAACTTCCGGCATTTTGCCCCAGCCCTCGCGCAACGGCGTGGATGGTTGTACTTGATCTTGCCAATCTTCGGTTCCTACTCCCACAACCCCGGCATCTGAGTGCCCGACTTTGGTAATAGCATCTACATGTTCGGCCACATCTGATCCTAAACGTCTGAGGCTCAACCATGATCCAACTGCTGAAATCCCCAAGCCAATGTAAAACGATGTCTTGGCCGCCTTCCATTTACTTCTGTTTTCCTCTGTTGGATTCTTTTTATATTCTTTTCGGGCAACAATCATAGCTGTGGTTTGAGCCGAGATAGAAGATGCCGTGCGTGCCAAGCCGGAAAATACTCGAGACGAAACCTTATCTAGCCCCATCGTTGTTCCACCTGCTCCCAATAAACCTCCGGCAGCGGCACCAACCATGCCAAAAACACTCTGACGCTTGTAGTCTTTGTCTGCTTTTTTGGTCTTCCATGCAGACTTCATTGAATCCCAAAAACCAATCTTTTCTCCTTTTGCTTTGGCTGCCGCACGTTGTTTTTGGGCCTCGGCTACGACTGGCCAAATCCATGCTCCGGCTGCAGAATATGCTGCATATCCGATGATAGCTGCGGTTCCATACCCTGACATGGCAACCGCAAGAGTTGCTCCCGTGTTGGCTATGTGCTGCCACTTGTGCTCTTTGATATTTTTTACAACTGCACGACTGATCTCATAGCGTTTGCCCCACAGAGCAACCGCTTTGTCCCTGAAAGAATTTAATCTCTTGCCTAATACCGACTTACCTTTGCCAAGCTTTCTTTCCAAAATATCTTTGAACTTGGTAACCTCTACATCTGTGTCGGCACAAGCAGTGATAATATCCTTAACTTTTATTTGAAGCTTTTTCCCGCCTTCAATCAAGCTTGCTATAAAATCATCTGCCGCTTTGGCCTTTCTTTCCAGATAAGCTTTGAATTTGCCTTCATCTTGCTGCTCTTCTGCCGTGGGCAATTCAAAAGTGGAGGCAACACCCGCCATACCTAATTTGGCTACAAATAAATCTCTAACCTTTTCCGTTAGTTGTTTGCGTTGTTCAATCTTGGGCGCCAATAAATATTTTAGGTTGCTAATGTTTTCTTGGTATGCCTCTAATTTGGCTGCCTCAAACATCTGAGAAAAGTTCTTAGCCTTGTTTTCCTCATCTACGAAAGATCCGTCATCCTCAACCATATCGACATTGGCCAAGACCTGCTCTAACTCTTTGAATTCTTCGGCAATTGTCCCATCTTCAGTATAAAGATTTATGCGCTCAAGATTCTCATCTAAGCTTTTGTCATTCTTGCGCAAAACTTCCACGTCTTGGTCGAGACCATTCTCTTCCTCATAAGATTTCAACACCTCGTCTAATTTCTTTTGAACCTCGGCTCTCTTTTTTTCATCTGTAATGTGACTTACAAGACTTTTGGCAGCTTCAAGCTCATGAATATCTACATATTCCTTGCCCTCTATCAAATTTTCCATCTTGGTAGCAACGACATCACTCAATTTGCTTTGAGCTGATCTAATCTCATTGTTTTGCGGAACCAAACTCAAAATTGCTCTGGCCTCATTGGCATCTGCAAAACTTAACTCCACATTCTCCCCTGACAGAACGTTGGCAATGGATTGTGCCGTCTTCTTTATTTCTTTCTCCCACTTTTCTTCTTTGGGCGTCCCTTCAAAGATGCCTCTTATCTTATCAAACTCTTGGTAGGGAACTCCTGTTTCTTCTAACTTTGAGTCAAAGCGCTCATAAAAGCTTTCTACTAAGCCTTTTTGGGTGGGGTCATTCCTTAAAAGCCGAACAGCTTCTAACAGTTCATCGTAACTGTAGTTTATAAAAGAATTTGCGCTCAAAATCTCTTGTGCTTCTTGAACCGTCATCTTTTCAGTCTGTTGCATCTTTTCATTTTCTGCCATGATTTTAGATCCTTCAATCTAAGAGTAAAGTTTTCATTTGCTTTGAAATATATCACAAAAATTCAGTTGCTTCAAGCACTTTTTGTCAATTTTTTTAAATTTTGTAAAATAATCTTTAAAAATGTTGCCAATGGCGTTTATTTTATTTCTAATTATTTAAAAAAACACTAAAAAACCGCCTCTCTCAAGGCGGTTTTTACATTAAGTCTTATAAAATTAAGCCACTTTAGCATCAAAGCTGACTGAAGCTCCTTCAATATCTGCTGTGGTGCCGCCAGTGCAACTGTCTCCAAATTTAACAGCCAAAACCTGCTCGGCAATGTAGGCTTTATTTTCATCCAAAGCCTTGGCAAGCTCCGGATTAGATGTCTGCCAGCAGAGCTCTATGCGGTCTGAGATGTTGAAGTCTTTATCTTTTCTCAAGGTTTGAACCAGGCGGACAAAGTCTCTGGCCATGCCCTCGCGCTTTAACTCATCGGTTACATTAGTATCCAAGGTGACAACCGCTTTGTTATCTGCAAAAGACTTGCCGGCAACGCCCTCTTTCATTTCCAGGCGGACCTCAAACAAATCAGGTGTCAACTTCTGACCGCCGATTGACAAAGTTCCGTCAGCATTCAGTTCCCAGTGACCTTGCTTGTAAGCGGCCATGACCGCACCCATGTCTTTGCCCAAAGCCTTGCCCAAAAGCGGCGTATATAGATATATCTTCTTTTCCGCATAGGCGCTCAAGTTATCATCAAATTTAACCTCTTTGACATTTAACTCGTCTTTGACAATCTCTTGATATGCCGGGCTCAGTTTATGGCCAACCAAGGTCATTGAGGCTAAAGGTAAGCGGTTGCGCAGATTCTTTTCCTCGCGGATAAACTTGCCGGCTGAGCATAGCTCTTGCAAGAAATCCATCTCTTCAACCAAATCGGCATCAAACTTAACCTCTTGCAAGCTCGGATAATCTGCCAAGTGAACGGATTCCTCACCGGTTAAGGTCTTGAAGACATACTCTGAAACAAACGGCATCAGCGGGGCGATAATCTTGCTTAAGTTTACCAAAACCGTATACAAGACATCAAACGCCTGAGTATCTCCCTCCCAGAAGCGGTCGCGGCTGCGGCGAATATACCAGTTGTTTAATATCTCCATAAACGAGGCAACCTCGTTTGTGGCAACGGCGACATCATAACTGCTGATGCCTTTATTGACCACTTCTGCCAATTTTTTCAATTTGGAGAGAATGTAATTGTCTATTGCCTCTGAAGAGCTATAAACCTCTTTGGCCTTGTAACCCTCGGCATTGGCGTAAAGAGTGAAGAAGTAAAAAGCGTTCCAAAGCGGGATTTGGGCCACGCGGGCGGCTTTGGCTATTTCTTTTCCCTCCTTATCGACGGCCAAATTGCCGCCTTTTAGAACCGGAGAAGATACCAAGAACCAGCGCAAAGTATCTGAACCTATGCTTTCCAAAACCTCGTTGGGGTCAGGGTAGTTCTTGAGGCGTTTGGAGAGCTTTTGTCCTCCTTCGGCCATCAGCAAACCTGTGCAAATGCAGTTCTTGAAAGCAGGTTTATTGTGCAAAGCGGTTGAAAGCACCGTCAGAGTATAAAACCATCCGCGGGTCTGGTCCATCGCTTCAACAATAAAATCTGCCGGGAAGTGGTTTTCAAACCATTCCTTGTTCTCAAACGGATAATGCACTTGCGCATAGGGCATTGAGCCGCTCTCAAACCAGCAGTCAAAGACATCGCCCACGCGGTGCATCATGGTTTGGCCTGACGGGTCATCGGGGTTTTTGTAGACAACCTCATCAATATAGGGTTTATGCAAATCTTTTACATCAAAACCGGTCTTTTCTTTAATCTCAGCCAGAGAACCAAAGACATCAACTCTCGGGAATTTCGGATTATCAGACTTCCACACCGGAATCGGGGTTCCCCAGAAACGATTGCGCGAGATTGACCAATCTCTGGCCCCCTCAAGCCACTTACCGAAACGGCCGTCTTTAATGTGGTCCGGCACCCAATTTATCTCTTGGTTGTTTTTGACCATCTCATCTCTGAAATCCGTTACTTTTACAAACCAGCTGGACATTGCCTTGTAAATCAGCGGTGTATCTGTGCGCCAGCAGAAGGGATAAGAGTGCGTGTATTGTTCCTTTTTCACCAAAAGGCCGTTTTCTTTCAGCCACTGCATAATCGGCTCATTGGTTTCAAAAACCTGCTTGCCCTCATAGTCCGGAACTTCTGAGGTAAACTTGCCGGCCTCATCTACCGGGCATACAACCGGGAAATGCTCATCATAGGCGCGGCAGACATCAAAGTCATCTTGACCAAAGCCCGGAGCAATGTGGACAACGCCGGTTCCGTCCTCGGTTGAAACAAACTCTCCTGACAAAACTTTGAAGGCTCCCTTTTCTTTCAGATGTCTGAAATAAGGGAACATCGGCTCATAGCTCAAGCCAACCAAATTTTTACCTTTGAGAGAGCCAACCTCGGTTGCATGCTCAAGCTGCTTCTTGTATCTGCCCACTAAAGCTCGAGCCAAAACATATTTTTGGCCATCTTCTTCCATGACCACATAGTCAATATCATTGCCGACAGCCAACATCAGGTTTGAAGGCAAGGTCCATGGTGTGGTGGTCCAAACCAAAATCTTCATGCCGTTTTCAAGCTTGAACATTACCGTGATGGCATTGTCGGTCTTGTCTTGATAGCCCTGGTTGACCTCAAAGTTGGAAAGCGGCGTCTCTGCAGCCCAAGAATATGGCAGCACGCGGTAGTCCTCATATACCAAGCCTTTGTCATAGAGTTGTTTGAAGTTGGAAATAACGCTTTCCATAAAAGGCAAATCCATGGTCTTGTAGTCATGGTTAAAGTCTACCCAGCGGCCGATGCGTTTGAACATCTCAACCCAAATGCCGGAATACTTCAAAACATCAGAACGGCAAAAATTGTTAAACTTCTCAACACCATATTGCTCAATTTGCTTGCGGCCGGAAACACCCAACTGTTTTTCTGCCGACATCTCGGCCGGAAGCCCGTGGCAGTCCCACCCCAAACGACGCTCTACCTTTTTGCCGTTCATCGTCTGGAAACGCGCAACCACGTCTTTGACGTATGATACCATGATGTGTCCATAGTGCGGAGTACCGTTGGCAAACGGAGGACCGTCATAAAATACAAACTCGGCAGCGCCGTCACGATTGTGAACGGATTTTTCAAAAGTTTTATCTTCATCCCAGAACTTGAGGACTTCTTTTTCGACTTCTACAAAGTCAGGCTTGGCCTTAACATCGGCATAATGTTTTGTCATTATCAAACACCTTAAAATTTTTGATTATTTTGTTTTGAAAAAATTTGGTTGAGTATGTGCAGCAAAAATATCATCCCCCTAGGGGATAATGCTAAAAATCGGTGATATGAAAAATTTGCACATATTGGTTCTCTCTTAAAAAGACTTAATTCGCGTTTCAAAATAATACATTGATTCAGTTGAGTCAAACATAAATTTGCCCCTATTTCCTTTTTCTTCATAATGGAAACAAAAAAAATTTGCATTTTGTCTAAAAATATAGTATTCGAGATTTATCAACACAAATTACGCTTACTATAATTCTAATCAAAATACATGCAAAAATTATTAAAACAACACTAAAACCCAAACTTTATGGAATACTTTTTAACATTTCTCACCATTTTAGGTGGTGTCGTTTTTGCACTATTTGTTTTGGTAGTGCTTATAGTGACTTTCTTTTTTGTCGTTTGCAAACTTGCTTTATGGCACGCAGACTGGCAAAGGAAAAAGCTGTTGGAAAACCTCCACCCAAAGGAAAAGAATGATTCTCTTTTCCGTTAGCGCTTTAGCCCCGCCTCTTAAAAAAGGCCGGGCTTTTTTTATAGGTTTCACTTGCCTGATTGTGGCTCAAAGACCTCGCCGCAGATGCAGGGCTCTCTCACGCCGGTCGTGAACGGATAGGTGGAGGGCATAAAATTCTCTCTCCTTACCGCCAAATAAGCAAAAGCCTGCGCCTCTATGGCAGAGGCATTCCAGCCCATATCTGCTGCGGTTTTAACCTCAATATCCTCAAGTCTTTGGCGCAAAAAGCGCACCAAGGTCGGGTTTTTCGCCCCGCCTCCGCAGATAACAACCATCTTTGGACGTTGCGGCAGATAAAGCGCCATTGAATAAGCTATGGCCTCAGCTACAAAAGAGGTGGCCGCAGCAGCACCGTCTTCCAAGCTTAAGCCTTCCAAATGTTCCAGCTTATCATTAAATGTATTCTTATCTGCCGCTTTGGGCGGAACTTTGGCCAAATACTTGTGTCGCATGAGCTGGCTTATTATCGGCATATGAACGGTGCCGGTGGCTGCCAGTTTACCGTTATAATCCATATGTTGGCCGCTGCGCCTGAAGACCCAATCGTTTATTGCATTATTGCCGGGGCCGACATCAAAAGCCAGCATCTCGCCGTTTTCACCAATCCAAGTGAGGCTCGAGATACCGCCGATATCTATAACCGCCAACGGCTTTGGCCTATCATGCCCCAAGGCCTGATGGTATAGGGCCGAAAGCGGCGCCCCTTGACCGCCCGAGAGTATGTCTGCCTGGCGAAAACGGCTAACCGTTTTAATCCCGCATAAATCAGCCAGCATTTGCCCATCCCCCAGTTGCAAAATAAATTGCTCGGTCGGATTATGGGCGATAACATGGCCGGCAAAACCAATAATATCTATTTTCTCATCATAGTCATTTATAATATCTTTGACGATTGCGGCATGGAACTCCGTGAACTCTTTTTCAAGTTGCTCTTTTTCTTCTGCCTTTGCCTCTTTATAGTGGCGGTGAAACCAGCGCAATTTTTCCCTTAACTCATCTTCAAACGGAACATCTAAAATCGGGCCGAACTCAAAAACATCTACCCCATCAGTTGAAATCACCGCGGCGTTAACGCCGTCAAGCGATGATCCGCTCATTAGTCCAAGTGCCCTTTTTGCACGCAACAAATCCATGACTAAAAATCAAACTCCCTTCTTGCAATAGCCAAATATTATGCTAATATGCGTTAAAATTTGGTTATAAAAAAGAAAAGGAAAAACAATGTCACAATTTAAATCCCAATTTCTCAACATTATGCTTGAGCGCGGTTTTTACAATCAATGCACTAATGAGCAGGGCTTTGATGATTATTTGGCCGAGTGCGAAAAAAGCGGCAAACCGGCGGTTGGGTATTTGGGCTCCGACCCCACGGGAGATAGCTTGCATGTGGGGCATATTGTGCCATTGATGATGATGCGCTGGTTCCAAAAATGCGGGCACAAGCCTCTCACCTTGGTTGGCGGCGCCACTGCCCGAATCGGCGACCCTTCCGGCAAGGACAAACTGCGTCCGTTCTTGTCTGAGGAGGTTTTGGCTCACAACATTATCGGGCTTAAAAAGTCTTTCTCAAAATTCCTAAAATTCGGTGACGGCGCTACCGATGCCAAAATGGTTGATAACTGGGATTGGTTCAAAGACATCAACTATCTTGCCTTTTTGCGTGATATCGGAACTTTTTATTCAGTTAACAGGATGCTTACCATGGACAGTGTCAAAACTCGTTTGGAGCGCGAACAGCCCATGAGCTTCTTGGAATTTAACTATATGCTTTTGCAAGGATATGATTTTTGTGAGCTTTACCAGAAATATGGTTGTCGGGCACAGATTGCCGGCTCCGACCAATGGGGCAACATCACCTCTGGCACCGAGCTCGGCCGCCGCAAATATGACGTGGAATTATTTGGCTTTACAAGCCCGATTATCACTGATTCCAACGGCAAAAAAATGGGCAAATCCGAAGGCAATGCGGTTTGGATTAATGAAGAAAAACTCTCCGCTTATGACTATTTCCAGTATTTCCGTAATATCGGAGATGCCGAGGTTGGCAAATGTTTGCGTATTTATACAGACCTGCCGATGGATGAAATCCGCCGCTTAGAGGCCTTGAAAGACCAAGAAATTAATGAGGCTAAGAAAATTTTGGCCTTTGAGGCTACAAAAATCTGCCGTGGTGAGGAAGAAGCCCGCAAAGCCCAAGAAACCGCGGTTAAGACCTTTGAGCAAGGTATGGCCGGTGGTGATTTGCCACAAATCAGCGGCAGTGAGGGACTTGGAATTTTGGATGCCTTTTTGCAAATGGGTTTTGTTGAGAGCAAAGGCGAGGCTCGCCGCCTGATTAAGCAAAATGGTCTCAAACTCAATGACAAGCCTATCACAGATGAAAATTATCGTTTGAGTGCGACTGATTTTGTGGATGGGCAAGCCAAAATCTCTCAAGGAAAGAAAAAACACGGCCTCATCAAACTGCCCTAGTTCTTTAAGAGCATAACAGAAAACAAGCTCGCTATCTTCGGCGAGCTTGTTTTTTTGAAAAAAATATTGATTTTTGTCTAAAATGTAGTATGGTGTTTTTATCATAATATCTTATTTATAAACAATTCTAAAACCCAACACTATGAAAATTTTAAACATTACACTGACGATTGAGGATGCTGTTAACAATGGCAGTATGTATACACTTTCCTTTTTGGAAGAAAGTCGACTTCCTCCGGAGATGCGCTCACAGATGAGTGTTGCACGAGGTTTGTTTCGAAATATTGGGGCACCTAAGCCCGGAATGAAGTTTCGGATGGTGCAAACTGAACAGGGAACATCTTTCTACCTTGAGGGCAAACTGCTCGGTTCTCCCTATACCAAGCTTTCTTTGCCGAAAGATGAGCAACAGAGAATCATGGCAAGACAGAGAGAGGCTCAGCAGCGTGTTGCCAAAGCAAAGGCTCGCAAAGCACATCTTGCTCTTGCCTAGCGCTTTCACCCCTTTTGGTGTCTGAGATTTTTCTCAGGCACCTTTTTTATGCCTAAAATTTAAATATCAAAATATTCTGTGCTTGATATTTGATAAAATAATCCTTACCTTATTTAGGAGCCGCTATTGTTTCTAGAAAGGGTCAAGATAAAATGCCTGAAAATAATCTGCCGGAATTAAGAGATATTCATCTGCCTCAAGGGGTTGACTTTTTTCCCATAGCCTATGGCTGGTGGGTGATTTTGGCCGGTGTTTTAGGTCTTGTTGCCTTGTTTTTTCTTATCCGCTTTTTGCGCAAAAAGTCTAAGAAACTCTATGCCCTTTATTTGTTAAAAAACATCACGCCCACAAATCCTGTTATCGCCGCAACCCAAATCTCGGTTATCCTGCGGAGAATCTGCGTGTTTAAATATAAAGAGGCCGCCACGCTTGCCGGCAATGATTGGCTCCAATTTCTCAATGCCAAAGCCAAAAAGCCCTTAGCCGGAAAAGCCGCAGAGCTCCTGCTTGAGGCGCCCTACATCCCCCAAAACAGCAAAGCTTTTACCCGCATAGATGCCTTGAACTTACAGAACTTTTGCAAAAGTTGGATTGGAGAAAACCTATGAATCAGTTTGCCTTTCCATATGCTTTTTTGCTCATTTTGCTGCCTTTTATCTGGCGTTTTTTATGGCCTGCCGCCAAGGGCCTGCACGGTGATGCCTTAAAAATCCCTTTCATTAAAGATTTGGAGAAAATATCCATCAAATCTGGCGCATTGTGGCAAATGGGCGCCTCAACCGAGGGTTACCGTTTAAGCAAGCTTTTCTGGTGGTTATTCGTAATTTGGGTCTTGCTGGTCATTGCCGTGGCCAGGCCTCAATGGGTGGGTGAGCCTATCAGGCTTAAAAACGAAAGCCGCGATATTATGCTGGTTTTGGATATCTCAACTTCTATGCTGGCGCAAGATTTTACTTATGGCTCCCGCCGAATCGACCGGCTCAGTGCGGTTAAAAAAACAGCCTCAGACTTTATCAGCAAACGCGCTAATGACAGAATCGGCCTTATCTTGTTTGGAACAAGAGCTTACCTACAATCGCCGCTCACGTTTGACAAGAAATCGGTGGAAGAAATTTTGTGGTCAATGGATGCCGGAATGGCCGGAGATTCCACCAGTATCGGTGATGCCTTGGGGCTTGCTCTTAAGACTCTCAAAGATGCTCCCAAAGGCGACAACAAGGTTATCATCCTTTTAACCGATGGTGAGAACAACGATGGCTCTCTTTCCATGCCGCAGGCTGTCAAACTAGCCTCTGAAGAAGGTATTAAAACTTATACCATCGGTGTTGGCTCCAAAAACTCTTTTTTGGGTCTGTTTTTGGGCGCGACACCCGGGGTAGATGAAAAAGGCCTCAAAGCCTTGGCGCAGGCCACTGCTGGACAATATTTCAGGGCCGAAGACACATCAACTTTGCAACAAATTTATAACTACATCGACAAACTTGAGGCTGCTCCTCAGGAAAACCGCTTTATCAGAGAGACAACAGAGCTTTATTACATTCCTCTCTTGGCGGCGATTATCTTGAGCTTTATCTTGGCTTTAGTGGTTCGGAGGGCAAAATAATGGAATCTTTCTTGATTAACTTTCATTTTTTGCGGCCGTGGTGGCTTTTGCTCCTCTTGATTCCGATTTTTTGGTTTGGCCGCTATTGGCGCAGCAGTGCCAACAAATCTTCTTGGGAAAAAGTGGTGGATGAAAGGCTGCTCTCATACCTCTTGGTTAAGGGCTCTTCAGGCCAAAGAAAAGTGATGGCTTGGTTGGCATTGTTTGGAATAATTATTGCCATTATCGCCGCGGCCGGCCCGAGCTGGGTTAAGATGGAAATTCCGGCCTTGGAAGCTGAAAATCCCTTGATGATTGCGCTCAACCTCTCTACCGATATGCAAGAGAAAGACCTTACCCCCAGCCGCTTGGAGCGTGCAAAATACAAGATAAAAGATTTGCTTGATGCCGCGCCGGAGGTGCAAAGTGGGCTGATGGTTTATTCCGCAGAGCCTTTTGTTATCTCCCCTTTCAGTGATGATACTAAATTGGCGAGCAATCTTCTCCCAGCTATTAGCTTTGATATTATGCCGGCCAATGGTGACAGGGCTGACAGGGCTATTGCTTTGGCGGTTAAGAAATTTCAAGATGCCGGCTTTCATAAAGGTGAAATTCTTTTGATTGCACCTGATGTCGGCCAAGGGTTTGATGCCGCCCTGCAAGAGGCTAAAAAAGCCAAAGAACTCGGCTTTAGAATCAATATCCTCAATGCCTCTGCCCAAGATAACGAAAAGCTGCAAATGCTTTCTGAAGCCGGTGGTGGAAAATATACCAGGCTTTTGAGCACAGATGCCGATATCCGCCAATTTTTGCAAAGCCTGCAAAAGCCGTCTTCCGCCCTCAAAGAAGGCAAAAACGTGCAATCTGTTTGGCTTGATTATGGATACTATCTTTTGAGTATTCCGCTTTTGTGTTGTTTATACTTTTTCAGAAAAGGCATTTTTATCATTATTTTTAGCCTGATATTTGCCCATTCGGCGCAGGCAGGATTTTTCCTAAACAACGACCAGGAGGGCTTGAGGGCTTTTAATGACTCAAATTTTGCCACCGCCAGCCAAAAGTTTGAGGACCCGGCATGGAAAGCTGCCAGCTATTATCGCATGGGCAACTATGATGAGGCCTATAAGCAATATGCCAAGGGAAAAGATATCACCTCTCTTTATAATCAGGGAAATGCTTTGGCTAAAGGAGGCAAAATCGAGGAGGCCATTGCCAAATATGAGGAAGTTTTGCAACTTGACCCCGACCATGAAGATGCCAAATTTAATCTTGAATATCTGAAACGCCAACAAGAACAGCAACAACAGCAAAACAATCAGCAACAAAGTCAGGATCAGAACCAAGAGCAAAACAAAGACAACCAATCTGCCGGCGGGGATAGCGGTGATAACTCCCAAAACCAAGAGCAAGACCAGCCCCAAGGACAAAACAAAAGCCAAAATTCTGACCAAAACCAGGGGCAAAATGAGGGAGATGAAAACGAGCAATCCTCCGAATCTGGCGAGCAGGAGCCGCAAGGAGCAAATTCAACTCCCAACCGAGACAACAGCCAAAGTCCCCAAGATGACGGAACCAATAACAACAATGCTAACGGGGAGCCTTTTGGGAAGCAGCCGCTTGAGCAGCAAGAAGGTGAGCAGACTGCCGGGGCAAGTACTCAGATGGGCAAAGAAGATGAGGAATATGATGAGAAAGTTCAGGCCAGAGCTCAGCAATATCGCGAAATTCCCGAAGATCCGGGTGGGCTTTTGAAGGCTTTTATATACAAAGAATATGCGCGTAATCGGTATAATGATTAAGAGGCTAAAAAAATGAAAAAATTTATTTTATCACTTATCGTTTCTGTTATTTTGAGTGCAAACTCTTGGGCTCAGACTTTTGAGGCCAGGGTTAACCGCTCAAATGTGCCTGAGGGTGAGACCTTTTTACTCACGGTTGAGCTTCAAGATGCAAAGGCCAAAGCTACGCCTGATTTTAGCGTCTTAAACCAAGATTTTACGACCTATTCCGTTTCTAATGCCTACAGAACCAACATCATTAACGGAAAAGTCAGCCAGTCTCAGCAGTGGAACTTGGTGCTGATGCCGAACAAAGGCGGCAAGCTGACTATTCCTTCCATTGTGCTTGACACATATAAAACAAACCCCATTACCATCAACGTGGGCGCGGCTCAACAGGTAAGCGGCGACAACACCTCTCAGCCTCAAACCGCTAACGCCCCGCGGTTTAAAATCGAGGCGGAGGTTGATAATCGCACGCCTTATGTTCAACAGCAAATCAACTACACCCTTACCTTATATGATACCGGCGGTTTGCAAGGTGAAGCTCCCGTATTTTTGGCTGACAATGAAAACGATTGGATCATCAAAAGCTTGGGCGAGCCCCAAATTGACACCAAAACCGTTAATGGCAGGAGTTTCAGAGAAATCAAATTTCGCTATGCGATGTTTCCGCAAAAAAGCGGTGTGCAGGAAATTCCGGCCGTGCGCTTTAACGGATATTATCTAACAAAAGAACGCCGCAGTGATCCTTTTGCTCGGCTTTTTGATGATGATTTGTTTATTGCCGGTTTTGGCATGAGCGATGTTTTTGCCACCAGAAACCCGGTTGCCCTCACCGCCAAGCCAATCAAAATCAATGTGTTGCCCGCCGCGCCTGAAAACGGTGGCAACTGGTGGCTGCCGGCAGAAGATGTCAAGCTCCATGCCGAGTTTAATCCTCCCAAACCGCAATTTAAGCTCGGAGAAGCCGTTAACCGCACCATCTATCTGCAGGCTTCCGGCGTGATTGACAGCCAACTGCCGGAAATTAAATTTAAATCCGTGCCGGGGCTTAAACAATATCCGGAAAAGCCGCTTTCTGAAATGCGGGTGGAAAACGGCAAAATTATTGCTTTGGAAAAAATCACCAATGTCTATATTCCCTCTCAGGCCGGGGATATCACCCTGCCGGAGGTTAGCGTTAACTGGTTTAATGTTAAGACCAAGACAATGGAAAAGGCTACTCTGCCGGCTATGAACATCAAGGTTATCGGCACCCCAAACAGTGAGGTTCAGCCACAACCAACACCCCAAGCTGCGCCGCAAGCCCCTACCCCACAGCCGCAACCATTGCCAAGCTCTACACCCCAAACAGTGCCAAACATCTATGCTTTGTCGGCAATAGCTTTTGTTTTGGGGATTTTGCTTTGCCTTGTGGTTATTTGGCTTTGGAAAGCCCTTACCACCAAAGGAGAAAGTTCTTATAAAAAACTGGTCATCCGCGCGGCCAAAGAAAAAAATCTCAAACTTTTGCGAGACGGCTTATTGGCCTGGGCAGCGAAGCACTATGCGGATGAGCAAATTGTGAGCCTTGAGGATATTGCCAAAGTCTCTCAAAACAAAGACTTCGCCCTTGAGCTTGATAAACTCACAAGCGCGCTTTATGCCAAAGACACCTTGGGCTGGGATAGTGCATCATTTATCAAAATCTTCAACCAAGTCTGCAAACAAAAGCGAAAAAATCCGAAAAACCAAGAAATTTTACCCAATCTTTATAAATAGTGTTTATCATTATTCCTAAAGAAACAAGAGGATTTTTAAAAATGGAGACTTCAGAACTGCATTTGCAAAAAATGCGTTATCCGAATAATGACTTTGACAGCTATTTTATCACGGCACAAGAAGTGGCTGAGGTTTTGGCTGTGGGGAAAATTCCGCATATTACTTTGCCGCAAAGCTCAAACGGCCCAACCGTTGCGGTTTTGATGGCGGTTGAAAAACACCCGGACCGTGAAGAGCCTGACTACTATGTGCCTGAATTTTATGTAGAGGCTATCACGCAAAATGGCGGAAACCCCGTTTTTATTGGTTTTGATAAAACAGCAGAACAACTGCAACAAACCAAGCCGCAGGCCATATTATTGGTGGGTGGGGATTTTGCCTTTCCGCCTGCGTGGTTGGAAGAAGGCATCCAAGCCCATGGTGGAAATCTGCGCCGAGAAAAAGCCTATGAGACCATGATAACTTATGCCAAAGAGCACAAACTGCCGCTTTTGGGTATTTGCGCCGGAGAGCAGGTTTTGGCCGGAACTTTGGGAGCAAAACTTTGCATGGCCAAAGGGCACCGTGCCTCCTTGGATGATGATGCCCACCTGATTAACATTGTTCCCCACACTCTGCTCGCCAAATTGTGCGGGCTAAAAACGGCTAAAGTCAACTCTAACCACCACATGGCCGTATCTGCTAAAACAAGCGGAGATTTTGTTGTCTCGGCCACGGCAGAAGACGGCACCATTGAGGCTATTGAGCCTAAAGACCCGTGGCATTATTTTGTTTTGGGTGTGCAATGGCACCCCGAGCGCATGGTGAAAAAAGAAGATTTTCTCACGGATAGAATCTTCAACGGTTTCATGAAAGCGGCTCGCGGCGGCTTTGTGCATAATCATGAGGCCATCCCCTTTTCTCAGGCGCCGATGGTTGAGATTGATGACCCGCATTTTATTGTTGATATGATGTATGCCAAGCCCCAAAACCTCTCCGGACAGCCGGTTTATGAGCTTTGCGGAATCGGCAACCATGCCTATGTGCGGATTGAATTGTGGGAGGCCCTAAAAAAGCTTATTCCCTGGCTTGAGGAACATCAGCTCAAGCTCAAAATATGTGATGCCTTCCGCCCGATGAGTGCACATATGGCGCTCAAAGAGGCCATACACGAGAAAGGGCCCGGAATTTTTGCCAGCCTGGCGCAAACATCTAAACACTGCCACGGAACCGCAGTTGATGTCTTGCTCACCGATATGAACGGCAACGAGCTTGCCTACCCCACAAAGGTTGATTGCTACCGTCCTGATTTGGCAGCCAAAATCCAAAAAGGCGACACAAAAGATTTTTATGAATACACCAAATGCGGCCGGCATGACTATTTTGCCCCTAACCTAGAAAAAGAAATTGCCAACCGCGAACAGCTTAAAAATCTTATGGAAAGTGTCGGCCTCATCTCTTGGGTGGGCGAATGGTGGCACTATGAACTGCCCGATGAGTTTAACCTTGTTTACCCCGTAGTAAGGTGGAAATGAAAAAAACACCGCCTCTTTACAGAAGCGGTGTTTTTTTATTGTTTTTCAGCTCTGGCGGCTTGATGCTTGGCGTTGTACATTGCCACAAAATCTATCGGATTGAGCATCAAGGGCGGCAGGCCTCCGTTAAACAAGACATTGGTTATGGCCTGGCGAGCATAGGGGAACAAAAGATGCGGAACCTCCACCATCAGCACCGGCTCTTTGTGCTCTTGCGGTACATTTAATGAAACCAAACCGCCATAGGTCATCTCCAGAATAAAGAACTTTTCTTCCTTGACATCGCCATCTATGCGGAAAGTGAGCTCAACATTGTAAATATTGCCTTCAACCTCTTTGGCATTGATGTTGACATCTATCTTGATTTTCGGCTCACTGTCTATTTTCTTGAAAATCTCAGGCGCATGCGGAATCTCCAATGACAAGTCTTTGATGTATTGATTGATGATGCCAATGGCCGGGCCTTGGGGTTTGTTCTCATTTGCGTTTTCCATAAAAACCTTCTCCTTATTTTTAATACCCTTATTGCTTCTAGTTTTACACTCTAAAATTCCAGAGGTCAATAATAACAGTTGATAATAGTTATAAATACCGTTATATTGAGAAAGATATGTAATGAGGACGTAAAAAAAGATGATGACACATTTGGATATTTTGGTTTTGTTGGTTGTTGTGGTGTTGATTTTCCAACGCTTGCGCAGTGTGCTTGGAACCCGCCCAACTATAGAAGAAAAGAAAATCCGCCTCTCTAAGGAAAATGCCGAGAAATTATACAATATCTTAAAAGACGAGGCCGACAAAATGCAAGCCGCCGAAGAACAAAGCAAAGATACTTCTGCCGCCGAGCTGGTGCCTGAGGGTGAGCCTTTGAGCGAGCTTGACAAGACCTTGATGGAAATTCCAAACTTTAATAAAGCAAAATTCTTAAAAAGTGCCGAAAACGCCTTCCGAATCATTACCGAAGCCTTTAATAAAGGTGATGCGGAAACCTTGGAAATGCTCGTCAACAAGAAACTTTTTAAGAAATTCCAACAAGTTATTGAAGAACGCAAGCAAAACAATCTCTCTGCCGAGACTGATTTTATCGGCTTTGATAAGGTGGAAATCACCAAGGCCAAAATCTCTGCCGATAAGGTGGCCGAAATTACGGTTGAATTTGTCAGCGAGCAGGTTAACATTCTGCGTGATGCACAGGGCACCGTGATTGAGGGTGATGAAAACTATATCCAAAATATCACTGATGTCTGGACTTTTGAAAGAGCTATATCTTCAACCTCGCCTAACTGGCTTTTGATTTCTACTAAAAAATAATGAAGCAACGCTGTTTTAAAATCCTTCTTGCCCTAATGCTCCTTGCCTCTTGCGGAAAGGAGGAAACGCCCCCCGCGCAAAAGGAGCCAGAAGAAAAGCCCAAACTCCAACTGGTGGAAAAAACTTTTGACCAACTGCCGGGATGGCAAGAAGATGATGTCTCTTTGGCCAGAGATGCCTTTTTGCAAAGTTGCCAGGCTCTTGCCAAAACAAAATCCCCCTTTATCGGCAAGGGTGAAATTAAAATTTCTGCCAACACCTACAAACAGATTTGCAATGAGGCCAAGCTCACCCCACAGCAACATTTTCGCCAATTTATCCTTGAGCATTTTACCCCCTATCTGGTAACTTATGAAGGCTCTGATGAGGGAAAATTCACCGCCTACTATGAGCCGCTTATTCGTGTTTCGCACGATAAAGATGATAAATATAAATATCCTATCCACGCCAGGCCTCTTGACCTGATTGAATTTAACCCCCATGACTTTGACCCGCAAATGCCCTCAAAACGCCTGGTGGGCAGAGTAAAAGGTCAAAAGCTGGTGCCATATTATTCCAGAGAAGAGATTTTGCAAGGCAAAGGCAATGCGCCTGTTTTGCTCTGGTCTGACAGCTTTGTTGATGTTTTTGTTATGCATATTCAGGGACCGGCTGTGGCAGAACTCCCGGACAAAAGCAGAATCAGAATATCTTATGCCGACACAAATGGGCTGAAATTTCAGGGAATCGGCTCAATTTTGCTCAAGCACGGAGAGCTCAAAAGCGGCGGTGCCTCTATGGACAAGGTCAAAAAATGGCTCATTGATAATCCCGACAAAGCCCGTGCTTATATGAATGAGAATCCGCGCTATGTTTTCCACCGTTTGATTGGCGCCTCCGGCCCGCTCGGAGCGCTTGGCGTGCCGCTTGCTGCCGGAAGATCTTTGGCGGTTGACCCGCAATTTATTCCGCTGGGGGCCTTGATGTGGCTTGATACCACCGCCCCAAACGGAGAAAAAATCCAAAAGCTGGTTAATGCCCAAGATGTCGGCGGGGCTATCAAAGGAGCTATTCGCGGAGATTATTATTGGGGCAGCGGCGGTGATGATATCTTGGCTCTGGCCGGCAAAATGAATGCCAAAGGGAGTTACTATATTTTGCTGCCTAAAGAAGAGAGGAATAATCCATGACCAAAAAAATCTATAACCGGGCCGATGAGCTGGTTTTTCATGCCCTAAAAAAGGCTTTTGCCGAAAATAAAATTCATCTCTGCCTGGTGGAGAGCAAAATCAACCGTCCATCCTCTCCTGTTTATAACCCATGGGAGGTTTTGCTCCCAATTTTGGTGCCTGTTGTCTTGGGGCTTATTCTGATTTTGGCCGTTGGTCCGATATTTGGTCTTTTCTTTATGGTGGCCATGATTATGGTTTCTTCTAACTTGGTTAAGAAAAAGCTTGAGCAAAAACTTTTTGAGCGCACCAAGGAGCTCTTGCTCTCAGACTATGATAATTTTTGCAAGCTATGGGATTTTGGCGGCATTGTTCTGGTTAATGCCGAAAACAAAAAACTTGGGTGTATTGCCCCCGATGGTGATTGGAAGGAATTTGTTATCAAAAACTATGCTGATTTGATGATTGAGAAAAAAGAGGAAACTCCGCCGCCACCCCCGCAAGAGGAAAAAACGGCAGAACCAAAAACAGATGAGGCAAAAAATGAAACGCCTGGATCAAGACGTCGCCCCCGTCGATGAAGACGGTGCCTGGCAGGAGGCAATTAAAGGCATTAAGAAAATTCCGCAAAAGGAAGAAAAGCCACAGCCTCCGCTGATTGTTGGCAAAATCTCGCCAAAGCTCAATTATGCAGAGGTTTATTCCGGTGCGCCGTTGCAGCCGCTTTCGCTTGGCAACACTGATAATATTGACCGCCGCACGGCAGAAAAATTTAAGCGCGGCGAGTTTGCCATTGAGCGGCGTTTGGACTTGCACGGCATGACCGAAAAAGAGGCTTTTGCCGCAGTCGATGAGTTTGTCCGCAAGGCTTATATGCAAAAATGCCGCTGTTTGCTGATTGTCACCGGCAAAGGTCTCAACCGTGAGGATGATGCCTGGTATGAGAAAAAAGGCATCCTCAAAGATTGTGTGCCCAATTGGCTCAACGGCCCGGAGCTGAGACCTCTTATCTTGAGCATTTGCTATGCCCAACCCGAAGACGGCGGCACCGGCGCCATCTATGTTCTCCTCCGCCGCCAGGCAAGCGCTGCCGAAGCCGGGGAACGCCCCGGTGCGATTAGCAAACTGTAATCCGCCGGTCAAGCGACCGGAGGCATAACTTAGCTGTAATCCGCTCAACTCCCGTTGGTCGGGGTGCTGGTCGCCAGTGCCCAGGCGACGGCCTGGAGCGATTAGCAAGCTGTAATCCGCAAGCCTAAAAAGCCGCTCCTCACAAAGCGTCTTTTTACGGCTTGCTGATTTTGGGTGCCATAAGCAAACAATCTTTGCCTTTCTAAACAATTTAATTGCATTTTAATTTTTCTGCTCTAATATCATTTCCGCAGACGTGAGTTGCGTCTGTGGAGTGTAACGGCTCCTCATAGATGTAAATAACTCCTCTTTTGGGGAGCCGGGGGAATAAGGCTATGCACGAAGAACCCGGACTGTTATCTATGCAGTCGTTAACTCCCCTCCTTAAATTCGTTTAAGGAGGTTTTGTTTTAACAAAACAAGGAGTGAGAACAAATGACTGAAACTCAAACTTTTTATAATGACATTCCCTCTAACACCGACCTCACTCATAAAAGACTACGCTACCTGATTTGCCAACTTTACCACTTAGAAGGACAATGGGAAAACTTGCCCCTCAAAACCCAGCACAAACTCTGGCGTGCCCTACAAACTAAAACCCTGCAAAACATCTTGAGCGATATGCCGGACTTTTCTCATCCCTTCATCTTGCCCTAATCTACCAGAAAAAGCCCCGCTTGTTTTCTCAAGCGGGGCTTTTGATTGCTGCCTATTACTTATTGTTCTTGAACTGGGCGTTGTAAAGAGAGCGGTAGGCGCCGTTTTCTTTTTGCAGTAGTTTTTCGTGGCTGCCTTGCTCGATAATCTCTCCGTCGTTAATCACCACTATCTCATCTGCATTCTGAATGGTTGATAAGCGGTGCGCTATCACAAACACTGTTCTGTCTTGCATCAGGTTATCTATGGCTTTTTGCACCACGGCCTCTGATTTGTTATCCAAAGCTGAGGTGGCCTCGTCCAAAATAACTATCGGCGCGTTCTTAACAAAAGCTCTGGCAATGGCCAACCTCTGCCGCTGGCCGCCGGAGAGCAAACTGCCGCGCTCACCAATATCCGTATCTAAGCCGTTTTCCTGCTCGTCTACAAACTCTTTGAGATATGCCATCTCCAGGGCTTTGTTTATCTCCGCCTCACTGGCATCGGGCTTGCCCATGAGAATATTATCGCGAATAGTGCCGGAGAACAAAAAGTTGTCTTGGAACACAACCGCTATATTGTTTCGCAAGCTCTCCAAAGTGAAATCTCTGATATCTTTGCCGTCTATCTCTATTTTGCCGGAGCAAACATCGTAAAAACGCGGCAACAGACTCACAACTGTGGATTTTCCGCCGCCGGAGTTGCCGACTATTGCCGTGGTGGTGCCGGCCTTTACACGCAAGTTTATGTGTTTTAGCACCGGGGTTTCCGGATTATAGGCAAAGCAGACATCTTCAAACCTAATCTCCCGCCCTATCTTTTTGAGCTCCGTTGCATGCGGCGCATTGGTTATCTTGGGCTCAATATTTAAGATATCGGCTATTCTTTCTATGGCCAAAAATGAAACCTGAACCGCACTGAAGTTCTTGCCGATATTTTTTATCGGATTATACAGCATAATCAATGCCGTGATGAATGATACAAAGTTGCCCGAAGTTATCTCTCCGTTGACAATCAAATAACTACCATAGCCAATCACTCCGCCGATACCTATTGAGGCAACAACGTGCAACATTGGCGTCATCCAAGCCGTGCGCTGAACCATTTTGATTGAGAGCTTAAACAACTTGGTGATGACTGAATCATACTTATCAAATGCTTGTTTTTGCAAATTATACGAGGCTATTGTCTTATTGCCGTGGTAGGTTTCGTTATAATTGGTTAAAATCGTGGAATTTTCCTGCACGGTTTTATAGATAATCCCCTTAATCATTCGGCGCAGACGAGCCAAGGGCATCAAAGCGCAGACCAAAACCAAAATCGCAATAATGGATAACTGCCAAGAATTATATATCAAAACCCCTATTAATGACAGGGAAGAAAATACTCTTGAAACAAACAAGCGAATATTGTCTATCAGCCCCGTGCAGGCTGTGTCGACATCTGCCGAAAAACGCTGAATGATATGCCCAGAATCGTGCTTGTCATAAAAAGCCGGCTCCAAAAACAAAAGCTTCTTAAACAAGGCTCTTTTGACATCGGTGGTGATTTTGCCGCCCACCCATGCATTTAGGTATGTGGCCGCATAATTAAACGCTCCCTGCACCAGAGTAAATGCCACAATCAGCAACGGAATATAGGCCGGCGAATGCGCACTTTTGTCGACCAAAACAACATCCATATAGGGTTTGAGCGCCAAAGCAACAACAGCGTCCAAAGCGCCAATCGGGATACACAAAGCAATCGCCAAAAATGCCCTAAACATATAGGGCTTTACAAACGGCCACATGATTTTGTAGTGGTCCATAAACGGTAGTTTGGGAGATTCTTTTATCTTTTTCTCTTTTTGATTTGACATTTAGCGTCCTACAATAAATTTAAAAATTTCAAAATTGCATATACAGCGGCAAATTCCATCACTATCATCAGCTTATACATGGCTTGGAAGCTTTTCTTAGAAGTTTTGTGATGAAAAACTTTTTGCCCCAGCCAGGCGCCAATCCAGCCGCCTAAAAACTCCATCAGGTGCAGGTCATTTTCCCGCACACGCCAAGCACCCCTCACCGCGGCGCGCTTGTCCACACCATAGGCAATGAAGGTGGTGATGTTGGCAAATATTACCTGAAAAACCACAAACAGCAAAAATGTTTTGGGGTTAAATGCCGGAGCCTTAAAACAATAGGTTTCCAAAAACCAGGCCGCACCGATTATCATGGCGCTGTTTAACAAAAAAAAACGATTGCGGCGCAACGGATAAATAACGGCGGCAAGGCCGAAAAGTATGGCGGTAAAAGTGATAACCATAAAATCTTATTACTTTCATCTTTATCTCAACTTGTCGCAGTGTAGTATAATTTATTTTAAATTGCAAATAGTGAATAAGTAAAAAAATATTATGTGAATTTTAAAAATTACCTTTATAATCATTTTAAGCTTTGAATTTTTAAAGAGGGTGTTTTTGATGAAAAAAACAATCAGTTTAGTTTCAGGATTGCTTCTTCTATCCGCTTGTGCCTCCACTGAGGATACCACCTTGAATGAGATTATTTTTGATGACGGAGAATTGGTGGAAGTCCGCGAAGCCGTTGTTTCTAAAGAGGCTCCGGTTAAAGAAGTTTCCGTGCCGCAGTCTGATTTTATGATTGTCTCTGAAGAACCAATGACCTTTCAGCTTCCAACCAGAGCCGAACGCTATGAGGCAAACGCCCCAACCGCCGAGGTTTATGCTATTCCGGCCGCCAGAGCCACTAACAAAATGCTTGATGAAACCAGAGAATTTTATGAACACAACGGTGATACATTCCTCTTTATCACCGATATCAAAAAAGGTGACCGCAAGCTCCCGGACGGCGTTTATAATGCCGAAATGACTACCCGCAAAATCATCGAGGGCTCTAAAACCTTTAAGGTTGTCAATGACAAGGCCGAAGCTGACTATATCTTGGAGACAATCATTGATAATGCCGGCACGCCCGAGGATCCGATTTTGGTTTATCGGATGATTTTGCTTGATACCGAAAACAATAAAATCAATGAATGGACGGAGACGCTCCGCCGTCTTCAGAACGATGACCGCAGCTGGTGGTAATGCGCAAAATATTACTCACATATCTTTTGCTTTTTTATGCTGCTCCCCTTTGGGCTGCCGAGCTCAATGATGAGGAGGAGGGTGTAAAGTCTGTTTATGCCACCGTATGTGAAAATTTGCGCAACGGCGAACCAAAGTCTTCTGCCAGGATGCGTGCAACCGATAAGGCCAGTTTCAAAGCCTTGGAGAACTTGAGCGACCTCAGCGACTACCGCGATAAATATGATGCCCATGATTATAATGTCTTGGTTTATAATCTGGTGGATAATTATTTAGAAGACCTGGCGGTGCGCACGCTGGCGCAGGACAACGAAAAAATTTGTGTCGAGGTTACCGGATATTTGAGCACCCAAAATATTGCCAGAGCCGTTTCTGAGCTTTCGGCCAAGCAGGAAGCAAAGTACCCAGACCAACTGGTGGTGGAGCAAGCTGCTTTGACAGAGCCTTCGCCAACTGCATTACCTCCTAAGCCGGAGCTCAAAATCAGCGAAGATATTGCGGTTGAAAAAATCTTGGAAGAAGAAAAAACTTTGCCGCAAAAACAAATCGCCTCAGATCCCATAAGTCAAGCCAGAGCCGCCGTGGATGACGGCAAAACCAAAGTCTTTATTGAGCAAACAAAATTCTACAATGATACGGCGACCAATGCTTTTCATTCCATCTTAGCGCAGGCCTTGCAAGAAAACCAGGTTCTTGCTATCACCAACAGCCTCAGTAATGCTGATTATGTTGTTAAAACAAAAGTTTTGAGGGCAAAAGTTGACCCGCTCAACTCTCAGACAAACCGCTTGCAGATGGTGGTTTCCATAGAACTCATCAATACTGCTGATTCATCTTCCATTATTGAGCATCAGAATCGGTTTATCCTTTTTGAAGCTTCTGAAAACGAGCAAACCGTGGCTGCATCTTTGCTCAAAAAACTTTTGTGCAAAGCTGGGCAGCAAATTGCGCCAAAAGTCAAGCCTAAAGCCAATGTTCAGGCAACAAACTCCATCATTACGCCGCCTAAAAATTAGGCTTCTTCTTCATCTGCAATCCAGCTTTCGTGTTGCTTGATGTTGCGGACAATTACGCTTAAATTATAAAGCCTTTCTTTGCCGGTGGAGCGCCAATAAGCCTCTATCTTGTTCTCTATGTTGGACTGCATCTTGAGGCAGGAAATATCATCAAAATTTACATAAAGTACGATTTCCAACTCAGCGAAATCTCTGTCGTCATATAAATTATATTCGTAAGCGCAAAGGTAATCTGCCGAATGCTCAAGCACCAGTTTTTGGATATCTTTGAACTGGGCTTGACAATTGGCTTCCTCATAAAGGGCGGCAAACTCGAACAAAAGCTCATCACCTTCTGAGGTTTCCGGGAAAGCCTCAAGCCTTTTCAGCAAGCCGATGTTGCCGGTCATAACCGCGAATTTTGCTAGAACAGAGTAAAAATCCTCAATATTTTCTCTTAAATGCTCAAATCTGGGCTTGAGCAAAATGGTGGCCATATCTATTAACCCAAGGCTTAGAAGATTTTCGGTATAAACAAGCTCAAAAAACGGTGGCAAAGCCCCGCCAATCTCCCAAATCTTATAGGCCAGCTCTTTGGCCTTGCTCCGATTTCCCTGCATAATGCATGCAAACATCAGGCTTATCAGCCCGCAGATATCTGCGGAGTGTTTTTGCAACTCAGCCATAATTTTTTGTTCAACAGTCTTAACTTCTGCCGTGCGGCTAAATGGCAGCGCAAACAATTCATAAAGTAAATCTTCAAAAACTTGGGGCTCTGGTGCCATAGTGTTTTCCATTTTTACCTCCCTTGATTTTTTCTTTCCAACATAAATGTTACGGGGCCGTCGTTTATGAGGGATACCTGCATATCGGCCTGGAATATGCCTCTTTTAACTTTCAATCCTTGTTTTTCCACATTCTCACAAAACAACTCGTATAGTTTATTGGCTTCTTCCGGTTTGGCGGCGGTTTCAAATCCGGGGCGGTTGCCGCGGCTGGTGTCGCCGGCCAAGGTAAACTGAGAGACTATCAAGGCCTCGCCTTTTATATCTTTGACCGACAAATTCATTTTGCCGGCGGAATCTTCAAAAATCCTTAAATCTGCCGCTTTGCGCGCCAAATATTCTCCCTCACTTGAGGTATCTCCTTTCTCCACGCCCAGCAATATCAGCAACCCTTGGCCGATGGATGAGACTTCTTTTCCCTCAACCGTTACAGATGCGTTTTTTACTCTTTGCAATAATGCTTTCATCTCTTTTCCCATCTTAATAAAAAACATATGATAAGGCTATGGCCGCTACAATCCCCGCCAAATCCGACAACAGCGCGCAGGGAAGCGCCGCTCCGACTTTGGAAATATTGACTGCCCCAAAATACACCGCCAAAACATAGAATGTTGTCTCGGTTGAGCCCTGAACAACCGAAGCCACAAAACCTTGAAAGCTATCAGCTCCATAAGTTTGAAGTGTTTCTATCATCATGGCGCGGGCGCCACTGCCGGAAAGAGGTTTCATAATTGCCGTGGGCAGAGCGGCAACAAAATCGGTATCAAAACCAAGCGCCCTAAAAATATATTCAAACCCTGCGACAATCCAATCCAGTCCGCCGGAAGCCCTGAAAACCGCAATGCCCACCAGCATGGCCACCAAATAGGGAATGATTGTTACCGCAATTGAAAAACCCTCTTTGGCTCCTTCTATAAATGTATCATAAACATTAACCCTACGGATTAACCCACTTAAGATAAAGCCCGTTACCACCGCAAACAATATAAAATTGCCCATGGCAGCCGTGGCCGTTAGCCTGCTTTCTGCCGGAAGAGAGGCAAAATACCATCCGAGCCCGCCGATTAAGAGCGCAAAACCTAACATATAGCCTAAAACAACTTTGTTGAATATATTTAGCTTTTGCACCCAGGCCACACTCAAAAAACCTGTCAAAGTCGAAACCGATGTGGCCAATAAAATCGGTATAAACACTGCCGCCGGATTGATTGAGCCCAACTCTGCCCGATACATCAGAATTGTAATGGGAATGATTGTTACTGCCGAGGCGTTAATAACCATAAACAAAACTTGCGTATTAGAGGCTCTGTCTTTGTGTGGGTTTAGCTCCTGGAGTTGCTCCATGGCTTTTAATCCCATAGGGGTGGCGGCATTATCCAGCCCCAGCATATTGGCGGCAATGTTCATCACCATTGACCCAAGTGCCGGGCTCTCAGCCGGGACTTCGGGCATAATCTTTCTAAATAACGGGCGCAGCAGACGAGCCAAAAATTCCGTAATCCCCGCGGCCTGAGCTATTTTTAACAGTCCCAGCCACAGGCACAAAATGCCGGTCAAGTTCAAGCTGATGGAAAACGCTGTTTTGGCAGAGGCAAAAGTTGCTCCCACCAGCCTATTCCATACATCCAAATCTCCGCCCAAAAGGCTTTGGCTTGCCGCAAAAACAAACGCCAAGATAAAAAATCCGGCCCAGATAAGGTTTAGCATATTTCTTCTCCTTTTCTCAATCTAGGCCAAAAAGATAAAAATATAATTAAGCCTTTTTTATTCGGTGGCGCAAATAAAATGTATACACCAGCAAAGCGGCCAAAATTATCAGCGAGGAACAAAGGAACATCTTTGAGTAGCCAACCAGTTCCGCCAAAGCACCCAAAGTCAAGGCGCCCAAGCCGTTGCCCAAGTCTATGCCGCTGTAGAAAGTGGCATTGGCGGCGCCTAAGCGGGTTGGTTTGACACCTTTGACAACCATGGTCTGCAATGTCATCTGCGCGGCACCAAAACCAAGACCAAAAACAGCGGCTGCCACCAAAAGCATTTCTAAACTCCGGGCCTGCGATATCAGCAATAAAGATATCATCAGTGCAAAAAAGCCTGGTATCAGAACAACACTATAACCGCGACGATCAACCACTTTGCCGATGATAAGACGGCTGAAAAAGATGGCAGCGGCATAGCATGTGAAAAACCAACCGATATCTTCTATTTGCTCAGAGGCGGCGTATAGTGGCAAAAAGCTTGCTATGCCGCTGAATGTGACAGAAATGCAAAAAACTAAAAATGTCGGCCCAAATGCCGAATGTTCATAGAGCCCTTCTTGAATGGAAACTGCTTTGGGCTTGTATGCCTTGTATTTGATGACCAGCGCCAGCAAAATACTTGCAATCACCAAAACTCCGGCAAACTTGAAAGTATCTGAAAAACCGTATAAATGCGCAATATACAACCCTGCCGCCGGAGCTATCGCCATTGATAAGCTGTTGGAGAGGGCAAAGTACCCTATCCCCTCGCCCAGGCGTTCTTTGGGCAGCAAATCTGCCGCAATGGTGGCGTTTGAGGTGCCGGCAATGCCCCAGCCAATACCGTGGACAAGCCTAATTGCCGCAATCAGCGCCAAAACTCGCACCAAAGAATAGGAGAAAGCGCCAATGCACAAAACCACCAGCCCCAGCAGGAATACTTTGCGGCGGCCAAACTTGTCCAGTGCAAAACCGGCAAACGGCCGGCTTATCAGCGAGGTGACCGTAAACACGCCCATAATCAGCCCCACAACCGAGTCACTACCGCCAAGCTCATGAATATAAAGCGGCAGAGTGGGAAATATCATCTGAAAGCTGAAAAATATAAAAAAATTTATCAGCATAACCGAGATAAAACTATGGGTAAAAATCGGCCGCTCTCTCATCTTTCCTCCTATATAAATTGGCTTTTGTCCTATTTATATAGTCTTCTTGCGCCGTTTTTTAAGGCGGGTCAGCTTGTCACTCACCACCGCCGTGTCGCGGCCAGTGCGTGCCAAACGGTCATACATACGTTCAATCTCTTTTTCCAGATAGGCCTGCTCTATATCATTAGCCAACTCTTGGCGCTCTTCTGTGGAACCTCTTTCATTGATAAGACGCATATAATCCAATATATGTTCAACCCAAATACTGCTGTCTATTTTACGCTTGAAAAAATAAGGCAATTCATAAGCCAGTTGTCGCGCTTGCGCATAGGCCTCTTGGGTATTGCTGCATTTATTGTTCTTTATTTTGAGCAGACGAAAGGCAATTTCAAGCTCCTCACTGTTATCCACCACAATAAAGGGTATTCTCTCGGCAAAGCCGCTGGCTGATAGTACTTTCAAATATTCAAGAATATGGTAGAAGAACCCATTAATATTGTAGATAATAAACGGCTTGGCTTGTATAAAGCCATCTTGCATGGCCACGCAGTCATAGGCCAGCTCATCTAAGGTGCCAACTCCCCCCGGTGCAAACAAGATGATATCCGCCTCAAACAATTTCTTTTTGCGGTTCTCCAATGTGTCTGTCAGGACAACATTGTTTATCTTTTTTAGGAATTCATCGGTCTTGTATAACTTAAAATATTCTTGCGTGGTTATTCCAACAATCGGATCTACCCCGTGATAGTGCTTCTCTCCGTCTTTTTCCCAGGTATCCATAACACCTCTGGCAACACTGCCCATAATCCCGGTGTCTGAAAAACCATAGTCTAAACGAAAGCCCATTTTTGCTATCTTTACGCCAAGATTATAGGCCTCTTCTTCATATACCGGATCATTTCCGGGGCGAGAACCGCCGGAAACGCACACTCTTAAATGCGGCTCTTCATTGGAATTTTCTATATTTTGGTCTTTTTCCATGTTTCCTCTCTTTTTTGAGACTAAAGTTCCTCAATATCGCCAAGAGCTTGTTTGGCGTAGAAATCTGCGGCAAACTCTTCTAATTTGCCCTCTTCTATCGCCGTCCTTAGCCCCTGCATCAGCCGTTGGTAGTAGCGGATGTTGTGCCAGGTCAAGAGCATCACCGCCAAAACCTCATTGCATTTCTGCAGGTGATGAATATATGCTCTGGAATAGTTTTTGCAAAGAGGACAATCGCACTCAGCCTCCAAGGGGCGCGGATCTTCTCGGTGGCGGGCGTTGCGAATGTTTATCGTGCCTCTGGCCGTGAAGGCCTGGCTGGTGCGCCCGGAGCGGGTCGGCATCACGCAGTCAAACATATCTACTCCGCGCAAAACCGCGCCGACAATATCATCCGGGCGGCCTACCCCCATCAGATATCTCGGTTTGTCATCAGGCAGCATCCCCGGGGCATAGTCCAAAACCTTAAACATGGTTTCTTGCCCCTCGCCCACGGCCAAACCGCCAATGGCATAGCCGTCAAAGCCTATCTCGCGCAGTTTCTCGGCTGAAAAAGCCCGCAAATCCTCATAGTCTCCGCCTTGCTGAATACCAAAAATACCGTAGCCTTCCCTATCGGTAAAAGCCTCTTTGCTCCTTTTGGCCCAGCGCATGGACATCTCTACCGATTTCTTAACCTTGTCATAAGGCGCTGGCAGTTTGACGCACTCATCCATGCACATGGTGATGTTTGAATCCAATTTGTGCTGTATCTTGATTGATTCCTCCGGCGAGAGAAAAAACTTTTTACCATCAACATGGGAAGAAAAATGCACGCCCTCCTCACTCAGTTTGCGCAAGCCTGATAAGCTCATAACCTGGAAACCACCTGAATCGGTTAGAATCGGCTTATTCCAATTCATAAACTTATGCAAGCCGTCCATTTTCTCCACCAAATCAGCCCCCGGGCGCAGCATGAGGTGGTATGTATTGCCCAGCAGAATCTCTGCTCCCGTGGCAGCTACGGATTCCGGCATCATCGCTTTGACTGTGGCGCAAGTGCCAACCGGCATAAATGCCGGCGTGTTTACTATACCGTGTTTGGTGTGCAGGCGGCCGCGGCGGGCTTTGCCTTGGCGGGCCAAAATCTCAAATTTCAACGACATCCTTTTCTTCCTTTCTTTCTTGATTTTGGATAATGCCCTATTTTTTACAAAATTGCAACCCTGGTCAGCGACCAGCGGCATGACTTAGCTGTAACCCGCAAGGCTAAAAAGCCACTCCTCACAAAGCGGCTTTTTACGGCTTGCTGGCGCAAGTGCCATAAGCAAACAATTTCTGCCCTCTTACATAAATTAATTGCATTTTAATTTTTCTGCTCTAATATCATTTCTGCAGACGTGAGTTGCGTCTGTGGAGTATCGAAACTCCTTTACAGCGAAATAACTCCTCTTTTGGGGAGCCGGGGATATAAGCGTACTTGTTTGGTATGACGAATAAC
>CASERH010000008.1 GCA_949290295.1 uncultured Pseudomonadota bacterium
GAAAAAACTGATGACAAATGGATTAAAGTTGTTAATATTGAGAAAAATTAATCTGCAAAAAGAGTTTTTCATGAAACCGATTTATAAAAGAATTTTGCTCAAACTTTCCGGCGAAGGGCTGATGGGAGATAGAGCATTCGGAATGTCGGCAGAGGTTATCAAAGACTTAGCTGCCCAGATCAAAAAAGTACATGACAGCGGAGTAGAAGTTTGCATCGTGGTGGGTGGTGGAAACATTTTCAGAGGCGCCAAAGAGGCCTCCAAGGGAATGAACCGCACGGTCGCAGACCAAGTAGGAATGTTGGCCACTGTTATGAATGCTCTCTATATCCAAAACGCACTGGAGGCAATTGGCACCCAGGCGCGAGTTCTTTCAGGTCTGAGTATCCCTCAGGTTTGTGAAACTTACATGTACCGCCGTGCTCTGCGCCATTTGGAAAAGGGGCGGGTAATCATTTTTGCCGGTGGCACCGGTAATCCATACTTCACAACCGATACGGGGGCGGCTTTGCGCGCCTCTGAAATGCAGTGCAATGCGCTTCTCAAGGCCACTCAGGTAGATGGTGTGTATGATGCGGATCCGCGCAAAAATGATAAGGCCAAAAAGTATGATGCCGTGAGCTATGATGAGGTTATTCAAAAAGAGTTAGCCGTGATGGATTTGACAGCAGTATCGCTGGCCAAAGAAAACCAAATACCGATTGTTGTGTTTTCGCAACATGGGGAAAAAGCACTTGAAAATGCCGTCTGCGGCAAAGGAAAATTTACAATAATTAAATAGTTAAAAAGGAAACAAACATGACAGATTTTAGTTCAATCAAAGCAGATGCCAGAGAGCGTATGGATAAAACGCTCGATTCGCTTAAGGCCGATTTTGGAAGTTTGCGCGCAGGCAGAGCGCATGTAAGCTTGCTCGACGGTATCATGGTTGAAGCTTATGGCTCCATGACCCCGCTTTCCCAAGTCGGGACCATCTCGGTGCCAGATGCCCGCACGCTTTCTGTCAGTGTTTGGGACAGAGGCTTGGCCAAAGCGGTAGAAAAAGCAATTATGGAATCAGATTTAGGCTTAAATCCGGCTTCAGACGGACAACTGATACGTATTCCGATTCCACCTCTATCAGAGGAGCGCCGCAAAGAGCTTTTGAAAGTGGCCGGCAAATATGCAGAGAGCAACAAGGTGGCGATTCGCAATATCCGCCGCGATGCGTTGGATGAGGTAAAAAAACTCAAAAAAGACAACGCCATTTCTGAAGATGATGAAAAACGTTTTGAGAACGAGATTCAGAAATTGACCGACGATTCGATTAAGAAAATTGATGAGATGATGTCCCAAAAAGAAAAAGACATAATGCAGGTATAGGGACGATTTAAGGTGACTTCAGACAAATTAGAGCATATTGCCATTATTATGGACGGCAACGGCCGCTGGGCACAAAAGAGAGGATTGCCGCGTTCGGCCGGACACAAGAAAGGCGCAGAAACTTTGCAAGAAATTGTCAGAGCTGCGGGAGAATTGGGCGTTAAGTATCTGACACTTTATGCCTTCTCAACCGAAAACTGGCAAAGAGATGCAGAAGAAGTTGATGGGCTGATGAACCTGCTCCGCCAATACCTGAAATCTGAATTAAAAGAGATTCAGGAAAAGGGTGTGAAAATAATGTTTATCGGCGAGCGGCACATGTTGGCGGCAGACATTGTCAGCCAAATGGCCAAAATCGAGCATGATACAGCCAAAAATGACAAGATGACGCTGTGCATTGCATTGAGCTATGGGTCCAGACAAGAGATTGTTTCTGCAGCTCAAAGGCTTGCATCTCTGGCACAAAAAGGGGATATCAAGATTCAAGATATTGATATTAAAATGTTTTCGGATATGCTATACACCAAAGATATTCCGGACCCTGATTTGGTGATTCGCACCAGCGGAGAGCAGAGAATAAGTAATTATCTTTTGTGGCAGATAGCCTATTCGGAATTATTTTTTACGCCGACACTTTGGCCGGACTTTAATAAACAAGAACTAGAAAAAATTATTGAGGACTTCAACCATCGGGAGAGAAGATATGGAAAAGTCTAAGCTTCGTTCATTTATAAAACGGACTGTCAGTGCACTGATTATGGCACCTTTAGTTATCTGGTGTTTGTTTGCTGGCTATCCGTTCATCCAGATTTTGGCTTTGTTGGCCGGAGCACTTCTTTCTTGGGAGTGGGCGCAGATGGTTCCCTCTGTACGAGGAGCTTTTTATGCTGTTCTCTACACGTTCATAACCTCAATAGCCATTTTTATGGGGCCTGATTGGCCATATTTTTGCTGTTTGGCAGCAGCTCTTGTATTGGCATGGATAAAAGCCAAGGGAGAGACCAGACGCAATTTGCTGGTTTTGGGCGTCGCTTATACATCCATCGGGCTCGGCTCGGTTATGTGGCTTTATGAATTGGTTGGCTTTGGCGTAACATTTTGGTTTATGCTGGTTGTTTGGTCTGTGGATATCGGCGGAATGGTGGTCGGTTGCACGGTAAAAGGGCCAAAATTAGCTCCCAAAATCAGCCCCAACAAAACATGGTCCGGTTTGTTTGGTGGAATTTTGTTTGCTGTTTGCATCGGCAATTTGTTCTGCTGGTATGCCGGTGCTGGTGCACATCTTTTGTACTACGGAGGTTTAGCTGCCATCTTGGCTGTGGTGGCCCAGATTGGTGATTTGGTTGAATCAAAAATCAAGCGTTCTCTAAACCTCAAAGATTCAAGCGATTTAATTCCGGGTCATGGAGGTATCTTTGACCGCATAGACGGTTTGATTTTCACAGCGCCTTTGGTTTATATTGCGTTTCGTTATATTTTATACATTTTGTAAAGAGGCTTATTAAAGATGGATTGGCTGATAAACACCGCTTACTATGTTATTCCTTTCATAGTTTTATTAGGAATATTGGTTTTTGTTCACGAGCTTGGGCACTTTTTGGTGGCCAGGCTTTGTGGTGTGAAGGTATCTGAGTTTTCAATCGGATTCGGCAAGAAACTGTGGGGACGCACAGATAGGCACGGCACCGAATGGCGGCTCTCTGCCATTCCATTGGGCGGTTACTGTAAATTTTTGGGCGATGATGATGTCGCCAGTGCGGGAGATAGCAGCAAGGGCTTAAGTGAAGAAGATAAAAAATACGCCTTTGGATATCAAAATCCGTTTAAGAAATTGGCGATTGTTTTGGCCGGTCCGGGGGCAAATTATTTGTTTGCAATATTAATCTTTGCTTCCATATTTTTCTTCTTGGGCAAGATGGACTTTCCGGCAGTAGTAGGAGAGGTTATAAAAGGCGGGGCAGCCGAAAGCGGTGGTGTCCTAAAAGGCGATAAAATTTTAAAAGTTAATGGCAAGGCTGTCAAAAACTTCACCGAGCTTCGCCAGGAAGTAGATATGCATACAAACAAAGAAGTAAAGCTCGAGATAGAAAGAGATGGGAAGATTATACATTTAAGCTTTCCTTTGAAAGTCGTGCCACTGGAGGTTGAGGCCAATCAGCCCTCTGAGCAAAAGCCGATGTTGGGTATTCGCTCCGTGAGCGTGGTTGAGGTTAAGCCGGAAAGTATATCTTTGTTGCAAGCCTTCAAAGATGCAACTATAGAGACCTGGCGCATCACGGAAGTCACACTGCGAGGTGTCGGCCAGATGATAAGTGGCAAGAGAGATACTGACGAGGTTGGCGGCATATTACGTATAGCGGAGATGTCGGGAGATATTACCAAAGAAAATGGAATTATAGATTTCATAGCATTCATGGCATTACTATCAATTAATCTGGGGTTGATAAACTTATTCCCGATACCTCTTTTAGACGGAGGTCACGTTGTTATTTATTTGATAGAGATTATTGCCGGACGAG
Organism: uncultured Pseudomonadota bacterium; assembly: GCA_949290295.1. Classification (GTDB taxonomy): domain Bacteria; phylum Pseudomonadota; class Alphaproteobacteria; order RF32; family CAG-239; genus CAZU01. The sequence continues at coordinate 3,882 of CASERH010000008.1, forward strand.
AGATTAACGAAAAAGCCAAAGAATATGTCTTTCGTTTTGGCTTTTTGGTGTTCGTTTTGGCTTTTTGGTGCTGATATCTTTAATGATATTTGCCACCTACAATGATTTTAACCACTTGTTTAACCGTTGGTTTTCATAAAGGAACAGATGATGAAGTTATTAAAACTTGGGACTTTTGCATTTTGCCTTTTGAGCAGCGTTTCTGCCCAAGCGGCCACTGTCTACGTAAGAGATGTGGAGATAGAGGGGTTGGAGCGAGTGGAACCGGAGACAGTTTTGTCATATGTTGAGGTAAAGAAAAACACCCTAACCGATGATGCAAAACTGGATGCTTCTCTAAAGCAGCTTTACGCAACCGGGTTGTTTAACGATGTTTCCTTGAATGTTAGTCCGGACGGAGTGCTGGTGATAAAGGTTGAAGAAAACCCGGTTATCAATAAAGTCTTGTTTGACGGCAATGACAAGGTCGATGATGAAATGTTGACCGCCGAGGTGAAATTAACTCCAAGGTCCACATATTCCAGAGCCAAGGTTCAAGAAGATGTGCAGAGGATTCTAGAGGTCTATAAACGCACGGGGCGTTATGCGGCGGTTGTTGAGCCGCAAATAATAAAGCGGGATCAAAACCGAGTTGATTTGATATTCAATATAGATGAAGGGCCTTTAGCGGTAATAGATAAGGTAAACTTTATCGGGAATCAGCACTATGATCACGACGACTTGCAAGAAGTAATTATGAGTAAAGAAAGCCGCTGGTACAGGATTTTCTCATCTTCTGAAAACTATGATGCCGAGAAGACTAACTATGATAAAGAATTGCTGCGTCGTTTTTATTTCAAACGCGGTTATGCAGACTTCAGAGTTGTTTCTGCAGTTGCGGAATTAAGCCCTGATAGCAAATCCTTTGTGCTGACGTATGTTTTGGACGAGGGCAAACGCTACAAGGTAAAAGACATAAGCATCACCTCAGAGATTAAAGATGTAAATCCTGATGATTTCAAGGAATATTTGAAGATAGAAAGCGGGGATTGGTATAATAACGACTTGGTAGAAAAAAGCGTCACCGCCCTGACCGATGAGTTGGGCAAGAAAGGTTTTGCTTTTGTAGATGTTAACCCCGAGCTGGTAAAAAACACCGAGACCGGAGATATAGACATAATCTTCCATATCAATGAAGGGCAGCGTATATTTGTAGACCGCATCAACATCAGTGGCAACACCCGCACGCATGATGAGGTTATCCGCCGTGAGTTCCGCATAGAAGAAGGCGATGCGTTTAACACATCTAAGATAAAAGACTCAAGACGCAATGTCGAGAATTTGGATTACTTCAGTAAGGTAGATATTCAGACCGTTCCCAAGGATGCCAACAAAGCAGATTTGAATGTCAATGTTGAAGAAAAGTCAACCGGCTATTTCAATGTCGGTGTTGGTTATTCAACCGTAAACGGCGCGTTGGTAAGAGCCGGTGTAACGGAAAACAACTTCCGCGGTCTCGGACAACGTTTGAGCGTAGACGCAGGTGTTTCGGAGCGTTCACAAGACTACAACATCAGCTTTACCGAGCCTTATTTCTTGGATAGGAGGCTCCGAGCCGGATTTGACTTGTTCCGCATAGATGAGGATTATCAGGATGAAAGTTCTTATGATAGTTCATCAACCGGTGGCCGTCTGCGTATGGGATGGAACTATACGGATAATTTATCGCAACAAGTCCGTTACACACTAAAAGATGATGAAATCAGCAACGTTGGCAGTGAGGCTTCCAAGTATATTAAGGACGAGGAAGGAAGCTATGTCGATTCATCTATTGGTCAGACAATTGTATATGACAAGAGAGATAGTTTTATTTCTCCTAAAGAGGGATATTACCTGTCATTTGGTAACGATGTTGCCGGTGTCGGAGGCGATGAGAAATACTTAAAATTTGATGCCAAGGCATATCAGTATTTTACACTGGCAGATTACTACACATTTAAGTTTTTCGTTAATGCCGGGTACATTACCGGTTATGGCGGCAAAGATGTTCGCCTACCCAACCGTTACTACCTGGGCGGTTCAACCTTGAGAGGTTTTGACGTTGCAGGTATTGGTGCCAGAGATAAGTATACAAAAGATGCCTTAGGTGGTAACTGGATGGTCTACACCGGAGGCGAGGTCACTTTCCCGATAGGTCTGGACGAGGTAGGCATCAAAGGCCGCACGTTTGTAGATATGGGAATGCTGGGTAAACCAGATAATATGAACCGTGCGGATGTAGAGTATTCATCCACCCCGCGTGTAGCGGCAGGTTTTGGATTCCAGTGGCTGTCACCGATGGGACAGATAGACATCGACTTTGGTTTCCCGATTGTTAAGGAAGATTACGATGAGACCCAAGTCTTCCGCCTGAATTTCGGCACACGTTTGTAATTTAATGAAGAAGGAGTAAAGCATGGTAGATGGCAGATTTTACAAAAACAACGGCCCGTTTACATTGGCTAAAGTGGCAGAGATTTGCGGAGCCAAATTAGAAGATGAGGGCAAGGCAGGGGTAGAGATAAAAGAGCTTTCAACCATATCTCGCGCAGGCGAGGGGGATATTTGCTTCTTTTATGATAGAAAGAAAAAAGCCTCCGGAGCGGAGATTAAGGCAACAGCATGCGTCACCACGGCAGAGTTGGCAGAGTTTGTGGCAGACGGCGTGATAAAGCTGATATCGGATAATCCGCATTTGGGTTTTGTAAAATTGAATTATGCAATGTATACGGAAATATTGCCCAAACCGGAAATTTGCAAAACGGCGGTTATTGCTCCAAGTGCCAAGATAGGCGAAGGCTGCTATATTGGAGACTACGCAGTAATCGGCGAGAATGCAAAGATAGGCGATGGTTGTATTATTGAGCCGCATGCGGTGATTGGGCACGATTGTGAGATAGGCAGCCATTGTCGCATTGGTAGCCATGCCAACATCATGCATTGCCAAATGGGAAATAATTGCTACATTTATGGCGGTGCAAGAATTGGCTGGGATGGTTTTGGATTTATGATGATTGCCGGAGCCCACAAGAGAATACCGCAGTTGGGCAGAGTAATTATCGGCAATGATGTGGAAGTAGGCGCCAACGCTTGTATAGACCGAGGAGCATTAGATGACACGGTGATAGGCGATGGCTGCCGTATAGATGATTTAGTAATGGTAGCGCATAACAACAAACTCGGGCGCGGCTGTATTTTGGTGTCCCAAACCGGTATCGCCGGCAGCTGTGAGTTTGGCGATTATGTAGTCTGCGGTGGCCAAGTCGGTTTGGCCGACCACCTAAAGGTCGGCACCGGCGCACAGATAGCCGCTCAATCAGGCATTATGCGCGATGTAGAACCTGGAGCAGTAGTCATGGGATCCCCGGCCGTTCCAATAAAAGACTTTATGCGTCAGGTATCATTCATTCAAAAGGCCGTAAAGAAATAGAAAAAGAAGGAAGAAAAATGTCAGAGAATAAAATCTATACAATAGAAGAAATCATGGGCATGTTGCCGCACCGCTATCCGTTTTTGTTGATAGATCGTTTGGAAGTAGAAGTTCCCGGCGAGAAGGGTGTTGGTTTGAAGAACGTGACCATGAATGAGGAATTTTTCCAAGGCCATTTCCCGGGCAATCCGGTCATGCCGGGAGTTTTGCAAATTGAGGCAATGGCACAAACGGCAGGAGCTTTGGTTATTTCGGCCGTGCCTGATTATCAGGAAGGTGGCAAGAGCGTTTTGTTTATGTCAATAGACGGCGTAAAATTCCGCAAGCCGGTAAAACCGGGCGACCAATTAAGAATGCACGTTGAAAAGATAAGAGAGCGTCGCAATGTGTATGTCTTTAAGGGCCAGAGCATGGTAGACGGTCACGTTGTTTCCGAGGCAGAATTTACAGCAATGATTATTGGCTAAAATTAGCCAGATATGAGATCCAAAGCCGCTTAAGTGGGATCCTTAAGCGGCTTTTGGTTTTAGTGTCTTTTATGATGCCTGTCATCCAAAGAAATTCTGATTTGTTTGCGATAGAAATGGATCAGATGCAGATATTTTTTGAAAGAAAGAGCCTCTCCGCGCTCAATACCATCAATGTTAGCAACAGATAAATCGCACCGACAAGCGACATCGGTAATAGGTTGATTTTTATCCTGCCTGATTTGCCTGAGTTGTGAGGCCAATTGACCTCGCAGGATAGAAGAAAAGTTATTCATCGTTTCACCTCCTGAATTTCTTATTTGAAAGAAACCGCCTTAAAAAGTTAAGGCGGGGAGGTGACAACTGCTATAGCACAGCCCGGGTTATTCGAGCAAAGCCTTATATCCCCGGCTCCCCAAAGAGGAGCTTGTTTGCTATAAAGGAGTTGTCACTCTCCGCAGGGGCAACTCGCCCCTGCGGAAATGATATTAGAGCAGAAAAATTAAAATGCAATTAATTTGTTTATGGCACGAGCGCCAGCGAAACGAACTTCGTGAGTTGAGCGGATTACAGCTAAGTCATGCCTCCGGTCGCTCGACCGGCGGGTTACGGCTTGATTATGCCTCCAGGCGCTGCCTGGCCGGCGAGGGCGAGTTTCTGAGTGAGGCGGGAGATTTTTTCAAAATCTTCCGGTCGGTAGTGAGAGACATAGGTCTTTGCCTTGATTTCAGCCGGAGCCTTGCCCAGCTCATTGATGTTAACAATGGCGCCACCACTGAGGCTGATATCATGAATAACTATTTTAGCCTTGCGGGCTTGCGGCGTATCTAAAAGAGAGACGGCGCTATCGCCGCTATAGAGCAGATAGTCCTCAACAAACAAGGCAAAACAGGTCATGTTCTTGGCATGTGGAACCTCAATTGCCTCACACTTGATGTTAAGCGGACAAACCATTTCTTGCGGATCGGCGCCATCAGCAGAGCGAATAAGATTGTCCCAAGCGCCGCCGATGGCGGTTTTTTGGTGCAAGACATTGTAGCGATATTCAAGAAGTGTGACGGCAGAACCGGCATGGTCTTGGTGTTGGTGAGAAAGGAGAATGGTTTTTATTTTGTCGGCATAGTTTTTTCTGAGCAGTTCTTGGAATACGCTATAACCGCAATCAAGCAAAATGCCGTTATCATCATCTTTCCATAAAATAAAGGAGTTTGTAACACCGTCTTTAATAAAAGCGGAATTTGTTCCTAAAACTTCTAACCTCATTTTTAGGCCTCCGTGGGAAGATAAATGGTGAAAGTGGTGCCGTTATAACCGTTGGAGCTAACGGTTAGGTTGCCGCGATGCCTGATGATGATGTGCTTGGCAATGGCAAGTCCGAGCCCGGTTCCCTTGATGTTGAGGTCTTTATGCTCCTGCATGCGGTAGAACCTCTCTGTCAGCCGCGCGAGTTGCTCCGGTTCTATTTTTGGACCTTTGTTGTTAACCGAGATGGCAACGGCTGCGCCTTTTGAAACTTTGAGGCTCTTGGAGGCAGGGATTTTCTCTGCGTTTTTGAGACGAATGGTAACCTCTGTGCCAGACAAACCATATTTGACGGCATTGTCGGTGAGATTTTGAATGACTTGTTTGATTTGTGCCTTATCGCCAATGACGAGGGGGAGATTATCATCGCTGAAAATCCGAATTTTCATTTCCCGTTCAGTAGCTTTTATTGAAAGAGCCTGAGCCACTTCTTCGGCAATATCAAGAACCTCGACCTTATCGGTTGGCTGCTGGTCCTGATTGAGCTCGATTCTGGAGAGTGAAAGCAGGTTTTCAATAAGCGAAGACATATATTCGGCTTGTTCAGCCATGATTTTAAGGAATTTATCACGCGCATCGGCATCATCCTTGGCAGAAGTTTGCAGAGTTTCGATGAAGCCGGAGATGATGGAAAGCGGCGTTCTGAGCTCGTGGCTGGCATTGGCGACAAAGTCAGATTGCATTTTTTCAATCTTCATGGATTTAGTCATATCATAGATAGAGATAACCGCCACGGCTTTGCCTTTTGAGAGCCAGGGGAGCTGTTTGATATGGGCATAAAGCTTTTGGGATTCCGGTGGGTCAGTGTAGAAGATGAGGTTCTCAGACTTGCTTTCTTTGTTTAGGACCTTGCTGACGGCATTGATAAAATTGTTGGAGCGAAAGAGCTTATCAATATTTTTGTTGGTGATGTTTTTGCCAAAGCTGGTGCGGGCAGACAAGTTCGCGCCCAAGATGTTTCCGGCACGGTCAATAACGATAATGGGGTCCGGCAGGCTGTCTAAGACGGCAGTATCAGAGATGGTTTGCGCCTCCAAAATATCTGTTTTTTGCGCCCAAAAACGGTGCATGGCGTTAACGGCCTCAACAATTTCTTTGGCATCTTGCTCAGAGAGTGTCATGGCTTTTTCATCAAAATTTTCGCTTTGAGCCATAGATGTGATATAGCGCTTGATTTGTTGGAGCTCAAATGTCAGCGGAAACAAAAGGACAATATTAAACAAGACAACCGCCGCCAAAGAGATAACGGCAAGCAAAGGGTCTACGAGCCTAAATGCCGCCAACACAATAAACACCAAGGCGGTAGGGAAACTTAAAAACAAAACACGCTCAACGAATTTTGTGTTTTTTTCAATACCTAGAGAATTTCTGGCTCTTTCAAACATCTTGTGTCCTATATCTTGCAAAAAAAACTAGACGGAACTTTTAATTATATTATTATATAACAAGTTTAAAAATATTAAATTTTTGAGAGAAAATGACTGAAACTTCTGCTAACCCGACGCCGGTTATGGCCCAATACCTGCAAATAAAGAGCGAGCATAAAGATTATTTGCTTTTTTACCGCATGGGCGATTTTTATGAACTGTTTTTTGATGATGCCATAACAGCATCCCGCGCGCTAGATATTGCCCTAACCAAAAGAGGCAAAGACAAGGGGCAGGATATTCCCATGTGCGGTGTGCCGTTCCACGCCTATGAGAGCTACCTGGCCAAGCTGATACGCCAGGGCTATAAAGTTGCCATCTGTGAGCAAATGGAAGACCCGCAAGAGGCCAAAAAGCGTGGTTATAAGTCAATCGTCAAAAGAGAAGTTGTCCGCTTGGTGACGCCGGGAACTCTAACGGAAGACCCGCTTTTAGACGCCAAGAAAAACAACTTTTTGCTCACGCTTTCCAAATTGGGAGACACATTGGGTGTTGCCTGGCTTGATATCTCAACCGGAGATTTCTTCTTGCAAGAAATTGCGCTGAAAGGGAAAGATGAGGCTGTCGTGCTTTCTAACTTGCTCTCAAAACTAAGCCCGGTAGAAATTTTGGTCTCAGATGCCTATTTGCAAAATCCGGCCGTGTTTGGTGTTCTCAACACTTGTCGGGAGCTGCTTTCGGTCTTGCCGGCGGCAAGGTTTAACAGTGAGAATGCCGCCAAGCGCTTGTGCGATGTCTTTCATGTTGACACACTGGATGCTTTTGGGAGTTTCAGCCGCGCAGAGATTAGCGCCGCCGGCGTTTTGATGGATTATGTGGAAACCACTCAAAAAGGCAAAATGCCGCTCATCAGCCGCCCGCAAAAAGTAACCGAGAGCCAGGTTTTGGAGATAGACGGCGCCACCCGCCGCTCGCTGGAGTTGATAGATTCTTTAAGCGGGGATAAGAGTTCATCGCTTTTAGGTGTGATAGATTGCACGGTAACCGGTGCCGGCGGACGTCTGCTGGCCTCAAGAATAGCCAATCCCCTAAAGGATGTGGCGGCAATAAATGAGCGCTTGGATGCGGTTGAGTTTTTTGCAACTTTTCACAATGTCAGAGAAGATTTGCGGCAGGTGCTAAAAGCTTGTCCGGATATTGAGCGTGCGGTTTCGAGATTGTGCCTTGGTCGTGGCGGTCCGAGAGATTTGGCCGCAATCAAACAGGCTTTGGGGTTGGTTCCCGCGTTGCGCAATTTGCTTTTGGGCGGAGAGGCGGCGTTATCGGGCCTACCGGATTCGGTGCGCAATGTGGCCGCGGATTTGGGCGAGCATACACAGTTGGTGGCAGATTTGCAGTCTGCCTTAAAGGAAGATTTACCGCTGTTGGCCAGAGACGGAGATTTTATCAAAGAAGGATATTCGGCAGCCTTGGATGATATAAAACGCCTCAAAACCGATAGCCATGGCCTGATTGTGGAGCTGCAATCGCGCTATGCGGAGGCAACGGGTATCCCAAACCTTAAAATCAAGTTTAACAATGTGATAGGTTATTTTATTGAGGTTCCGAGTAAGTTTGCTACTCAAATGTTAGAAGACAAGCAGTTTATTCACCGGCAGTCGGTTTTGAATGCTTCGCGCTTTACCACCGTCGAGCTAAGCGAGCTGGAAGATAAAATCCGCGGCGCCTCAGATAAGGCTTTGGCAATGGAGCTGGAGATTTTTGAGCGTTTGGTCAGAGATATTCGCTTGGCTTCAGACAGCATTTTGAAAACGGCCAAAGCGTTGGCGCGCTTGGATGTGGCAGCGGCTTTGGCGGATTTGGCGGTGGAGAAGAACTATTGCCGGCCGATAATAGATGATTCTCTTTCTTTTGATATCAAAGACGGCCGCCACCCGGTGGTTGAGGCCTCAATTAACAAGAGCGGCAACGGCACCTTTGTCGGCAATGATTGCGCGTTAGATGAAAATAGCGGCAGACTATGGCTCTTAACCGGCCCCAATATGGCAGGTAAGTCAACATTTTTGCGGCAAAATGCGATTATTGCAGTTATGGCGCAAATGGGTTCGTTTGTTCCGTGCTCTTATGCCAAGATTGGGGTGATAGACAAGATATTCTCACGCGTCGGCGCCAGCGATGATTTGGCCAGAGGGCGCTCAACTTTTATGGTTGAGATGGTAGAAACCGCAAGTATTTTGAATCAGGCCGACGAGCGTTCTTTTGTGATTTTGGATGAGATTGGACGCGGCACTGCCACTTTTGATGGCTTATCAATAGCCTGGGCGGTGGTTGAGCATCTGCACGAGGTCAATAAGTGCCGCACTTTGTTTGCCACTCACTATCATGAGTTGACGGCGCTGACCTCAAAATTACCGCATATGACCCTGCATTGCATGAAGATAAAAGAATTCAACGATGAAGTCATTTTCCTGCATGAGGTGATAGACGGCGCGGCTGATAGGAGCTATGGTATTCACGTTGCCAAGCTGGCAGGGCTGCCCAAAGCGGTTTTGAAGCGTGCTGAGCAGGTTTTGCACCATTTGGAGAAAAACGGCAAGGGTAACTCCATGCAAGATTTGGCTGATGACTTGCCTTTGTTTGCAGCCCTAAGGGAGAAAGAGGAGACAAAAGAAATATCCTCGCCGGCCCTAGATGCTCTAAAAGAGATAAACCCGGATGATTTAAGCCCCAAAGAGGCCTTAGAAAAGCTTTATGAATTAAAAAAGCTGTGCAATTAGCACAGCTTTTTTCTAACGTTCGATGGATTGTCGCTGGCCGACTTTGGTTGTGCCTGACTTCCCATCCGGGGCAATTCCTGTCAGTTCGGTTGTCTTTTTCTGTGCCTTATCTTTCCGAGCTTTTTGAGCATCCTCCATATATCTATCAATTTTTTGTAGGCTTTCAGTCAAAAACTCAGCCATACCGGAAGAGCCAGCCACCAATTGTTCATAATCTCGTTTGTTTCGTTGGTGGTCAATATCGGCAGTTTGGTGGAGCTTACAAGTCTTGTTGTATTCAGATTTTATTTGGGGGTTTCCATCTTTACCTTTTGTCGTCTTTATCGGAGAATTAACAGCGGACAACACCTCAAGCTGGTAGGGGGTTAAAGATTGTAGACTTTCGTTAACGGCATCTATAGCTTTAGCTTGCCTTGCAGCCAACTCTTTTGCTTGTTTACGCCCAAAGAGCAGAGGCAATTTAGGTGTCTTAGGCTTTAAGGGCTCAATTTTACCGTCTGATTTGGCAAATTCTCCGATATATTTTTCGATGTCCAGTATAAACTGTTCAGATTCTTTTGATGAAGCAAAAGGGGTAGAACGTGCAACAAGAGCCATGTGTGTCACGATATCATTAAGCCCTCTGGCATCAGAAGCATGAGCAAAGAGTTCTTTTACCCGTGCGGCAGATGCTTCTGCATCATTTTTAGCCTCAGTAATCGGCAGAGCTAATTTTTCGGCACGGCTTTGATAATGTTGTTGGAGCGCGGCCACTGCTTTGCGGAAGTGTTGAACAGATTTTGAAGCGGCAACAGGTTCTGTTCTTATGCCATCTTGCATACTCATCACGCCACTTTTGACAATTTGTTCATAAAAAGAAACATCTTTACCTTTAATCAACAAGCGGCGAGCGCTAATTTCATACTCTTGAGCCTCAGAAAAAGGCGTTGCATAACTACGGGAGCCAGATTTTAAAAGATTTTCCAGAGCTTCGTCACTTATTTCAGTCATAATCTTAGGTGTAAAAATATTAGCCTTATCTTCTTTCAAAAAAGTCATGACATCTGCAGGCTGGAGCAGATTAACGCGGCCATCAATCATATCCTGAGCTATATAGTGGCTGCGCAAGGTGGCTAAATATTCTGAAAAATCAGTCTGCAAGAGGTTTGGAAATTTTGCTTTGACAACGGTGTCAACCCGTTCAATCAGTGTTTCCGGTAAATTAGAGGTTGGAGTGGCAACCATTTTAATGGTTTTGTTATACTCATTAAGGTCGTTGATAATCTCATCCAAAATTTTTTTCTGGTTTTCATTGGGTTTCACCATTTTTAGCTCCCATGATGTTTGTTGCTATATTTATGATAATAATAGCATAAAGAAGATAAAAAACAATTAATTTTGTCTAAATTCCCAGTAAAATATATTTTGCAGTAAAAACAATATGTTAACAAAAGGTATTTTAATACCGCACAATAATATATTGAAAAACAATGAAATTTTGTTGTTGACTTTAGAGTTTTTTTCTGTATATTCACTTGCGAATGATTTAACTTTTGTTACAAAGAGAGAAAACAATGAACACATATGCAACCAAACCCTCGGATATCGAGAGAAAATGGTATGTCGTTGATGCTCAGGGCGTCGTATTGGGTCGTTTGTCTGCTCAAATTGCCAAGATTTTGCAAGGCAAAAACAAACCCAACTATGTCAGCAACCTTGACTGTGGCGACTACGTAGTTGTTATCAACGCCGACAAAGTAAAATTGACCGGCCGCAAGATGACAGATAAGAAGTATTTCAAACACACCGGTTGGATTGGTGGAATCAAAGAGACCACTCCGGCAAAGATTTTGGCTGGCCAATTCCCGGAGAGAGTTATCATTAAAGCTGTTGAGCGCATGCTTTCTCGCAACCCGATGGGCCGTCAGCAAATGACCAAGCTGAAGGTATATGCCGGAGCAGAGCATCCGCACACTGCCCAAAACCCGATTGTTTTGGATATGGAAGCAATGAACCCCAAGAATAAGAGGAGCAAATAATCATGGCTGAGAAATTAGAATCATTAAAAGACCTCAAAAAGGCCTCGGTCAAAGCTGAAGCTGCTTCTGTAGAAACCGCCGTTGTTCGCAAAGCCAAAAAGGACAAACAGGGTCGTTCATATGCCACCGGCAAACGTAAAGATGCCGTAGCTCGTGTATGGATTATGCCCGGCAAAGGCAACATCACCATCAATGAGAAATCAATTGACCAGTACTTTGCTCGTCCGGTTTTGAAGATGATTATCAACCAACCGTTTGAGGTTGCCAACCGCGTTAATGAGTTTGACGTCGTTTGCACCGTAAAAGGTGGTGGTTTGTCTGGTCAGGCCGGTGCCATCAAACACGGTATCTCTAAGGCTCTGAATGAGTACGAGCCGGAGTTGCGTGCTTGCTTGAAGAAAGCTGGCTTCCTGACCCGTGATGACAGAACAGTTGAGCGTAAGAAATATGGTAAGGCTAAGGCTCGCCGTTCTTACCAATTTTCTAAACGTTAATCGTTTACGGAAGTTTTTCAAAAAAGAGGGAGTTTTTTACTCCCTCTTTTTTTGTGTGTCCTGCCCTTGAGATTGTCAAAAAGCATCTTATCTATACGGCCAAAGCAAATATAAATAGGAGACAAGCGTATGGCCGCTCAAGAGAATTTGGAGTTGAAAGCAGGGCAGAGATGTTTGGTGATTGCCCCACACCCGGATGATGAAAGCATCGGCATGGGCGGTTTCTTGCTCCAGCATCCACAAGATTGCGATGTTTTGGTTTTAACTGATGGCCAGAATAATCGTCCCGGAGATAGAGAAATTGTTGGACTGCGCCACCAGGAGTTCATAAATGCCATGCACAAGGTGGGAATAAAAAATTTCTGGCAATGGAATATTCCAGATTCCAAGGTGAGCAAGAACCTGTTTAAGCTGCTCAAACTCCCCTTTAATGACTATGCTTATGTGTTTGTGCCAAGCCCCTATGAGAGCCACCGAGATCATCGCTGTATTTATCCGTTTTTAAAATTTTGGCTGCATTTTTATAAGCCCAAGTTGGCCACTTATGAGGTCGGTGTTCCTCAGCTGAAAGCGAATGTGACCATTGATATTTCGGATGTTGCCGGTCAAAAGAAAGAGGTGATAGAAGAATACACCTCACAAGTAAAGCAAACAGACTACACAAAGATGCTCGGATTAAATAGTTATCGGGGTTTGAGAAAAAACTTTGCTTATGCGGAGTGTTTCAGAGTTGAGGATTGTAGCTTGCTCTCTAAAATATTCTCTCATCGGCAAGAAAAGAATGGTGCGGTCTGGACAATTTTAGGGCTAAAATTAAAGTCAAAAAAGAAGAAAAACTATAATTTAAAATCCAAAAAGCGCAGCCCGGCCAAAATGGAATAAACATCATACAAGGCGTTGTGTGGTTGCAAACCCTGCGGAAGCTTATCTTGACAGTTAAGGAGAGTTGCAATCTCGCCTGATGCTTGACGCGAGATATTAATTCCTCTTTTTGCATATTGTTCCCGAAACCAAGGTGCAATATTTTTATACCTTGGGCGAGGAAGGTCGGAGGCTTGCCACAGGGCCAGGTTGTCATCAAAAACGCTACCGTCACCGATAATGTCCAGGGGATTCCATGCGTGAGAATAGCAAGGGGCTGTTCCGCAAAATTCAACAAACTTTTTGTAAGCCGAAAGAAAATCAATTCCTTCTTTATCAAGCAGGTCATCGGTAATGCCTGTGAGCTTGATAAAATAATCAGTGAGCTTGGGCGTGAAATGTGGTTTGATATATTGGCAAAATTCATCTCTCACGGTCAAATCAGCCGCATTAATTTTAAGAGCGGCAATTTGCACTACCTCGGCTTTTTTCTTTTCTTCTTTAGGTGCAGTGAGAAAACCGTCCCAGCTGGCATATTCACTATCAAAGAGGATGAAGCATTTTTCCATTTTTTAGCCGGCCAGTTGTTGTAGCTCTTGCGGAATAATCAAATCGGCGTCGGTTGAGCGCAAAATATCGTCTAGGGAAAACATCGGATTTATTTCTTTTAGGAGCAATCCTTGCTCTGTTCTCTCAAGAACACAGCGCTCGGTTACAATCATATCAACTTCGGCCTCAGCGGTGAGGGGAATGGTGCAGTTTTTAACGATTCTTGGTTTCCCTTTGTTGGTATGTTCCATGGCAATAATCACTTTTTTAGCACCAACCACCAAATCCATGGCACCGCCCATACCTGGCACAAAAGCCCCTGGGATCATCCAGTTGGCAAGGTTTCCGTGTTGGTCCACCTGCAAAGCACCCAAGACAGTAGCATCGACATGACCGCCGCGGATAATGGTAAAAGACATAGCGGTGTCAAAGAAAACAGCACCGGGCTTGGTTGTAACCGGAAGTCCGCCGGCATTGGTCACTTTGGGGTTTTCAGGCGCGGCCAAATCTCTGTGTCCAACCCCGAGCATACCATTTTCAGACTGAAAGATAACATGTATGTCATGGGGAATATAATTTGCCACCTCAGTTGGCAAGCCAATCCCAAGGGTAATGACATCACCTTCAGAAAATTCTTTAGCAATTCGGCGAGCAATAATTTCGCGGCACTGTTCTTTAGAGAGTTCCATTTATTTCTCCTGCATGACAATATAATCAACAAAAATTCCCGGAATAGTGATTTGTGCCGGGTCAAGGGGTGTATCTGAAATTTCCTCAGGTTCCAAAATAACTGTATCTGCGGCAGTTGCCATCACGGTATTAAAGTTGCGGGTTGTGCCATCTAAAAAGGCATTGCCAAACTTATCTGCTTTAGTGGCATAGATAATGGCAAAATCAGCCCGCAAAGGCTTTTCCAACAGATATTTCCTGCCATTACTTTCAATAACCTGTTTGCCTTCTTCCACCAATGTACCTTTACCGGTCGGGGTCAAAAAACCGCCCAAGCCGGCACCGCCGCAGCGGATTCTCTCAACCAAGGTTCCCATTGGCACCAGCTCAACCTCAATCTCACCGGCATTGAGCTGTCTACCTGTTTCCGGGTTGGTTCCGATATGGGTGACAATGGCTTTTTTGACGAGTTTGTTAGCAATGAGTTTGCCGCGGTCATATTCCTCAAAAGACGTGTCATTGGCAATTAGGGTCAGCCCACCGGTTTTATTTTTGATGATTTCCTCAATAACCCTATAGGGAGAGCCGCAACGCAAGAACCCACCAATCATAACAGATGCATTCGGGGTAATGAGCTTGCCTGCCTCGGATACAGATATCAATTTTTTCAATGTAAAATCCTAACCTATTCAAAATTCGGGGCCAATATAACTCAAAAAAAACAAAAAGTCATCAATTTTTGTACTTCAATAAAAAATATAGACAAAAAAGAGAAGCAATGCTATATTTTAGGTATTCTGATTTATAAGTATGCAAATTATTAAAAATGATAAAATATGAAACAAATTATTCTTTTAGCGCTTGTGAGCTTGATATTAGGCTCCTGCGCAACGGTAAGTCGAGGTATCAGATATGTTAACGGGCCGGCAGCTCGTAACGGTGATCAAGTCGCTCGCAAAAGAGTAGCCGCCACCAATATCAAGAGCTACAGAGACCAAAATACCGGAGCGGTGGTTTATAAGTCCATGTATGAGGACTACTGCTTTTCGGTGGCCTTCGGGACAATAAAGCTTCAAAACACCTCTGGAGCTTATATTGAGGTTTATGGTGTGAACAAAGAGACCAAAGACTGGATTTTAAGAGAAACAGTCCATCGCAACGGGCCGTTTGTGGACATCGTAACCCAGACGAACGGTCAGAGGCAGATCATCAGCTTTGCCTCCGGAGACAACGGCGCCTTGTTCGCAAGGGTCTATACGGCCGTTTGGAACCCTCAAGCGGGGTGCTGGAAGAAAGCCCGTTTTTTGCGATCATACACATTCTGATCGCAAAATATGGCTTTGGGGAAGATTTTTCTTCCCCTTTTTTTTATATTTGTTAAACTAATTTCATTATCATAATCCCAAGTTAACAGGGACAATAAAATGAAAACAGCCGAATTTGATATTAACACCGCCGAAAACGTCAGACTTTTTGCCGATTATAACTTGGGCGGCAAGTTCTACCCCAAGGGGCATGCCATCACCAAAGAAGATATCATCATCTTCAAGATGTTTGGCATCAGACGCGTCTTTGGCGCCTTGATGGAAGATGATGATATCGATTCTCGCACTGCGCTTGGCATTATTGCTGCCAAACTCTGCGGAGACAACACAGCCTATGTTGTAGGCGATGACGGTCTTTGCCAAATCGTGGCGGCCAAAGACGGCGTTTTTATCAGCGATGAAGACAGAATAAGCAAATTCAACCGCCTGCATCAAGAGATAGTGCTAAACACCGTGTTGCCTTATCATCCGGCTACCAAGGGGGAGGTTATTGCACGCCTGCAAATGAGCACACCGATAATGCCGCAAGGAGAGGTAGATGATATTATCTTCAAACTTTCAGGCAATGTATCTTTGCTGCAAATAGCGGAGATACAGAAGTTTAAGACTGCGTTTATCTATGCCAAAGCCCTGGATGATAAGGCCGAAACGGCGCATTTTACTTCTGTGGTCAGAAGCCTGGTTAATGCCTTTGCTCCCTATCAGCTTGATTTCTCCGGCGAATATAACTCAGCCTACCACCAGGAAAGCGTGGCCGATTCTCTGCAAGATGCCTTGGCTGCGGGCTATGAGGTGATATTTGTTTTGGGTGCTTTCCCCTCGGCTTGCCAAAAAGATGTTTTGCCGGAAGCCTTGCAAAAAATTGTCGATATAAAAGTCAATACTCACTTGCCGCAAATTGGTGCAGCAGATTTATTTTTTGCCCAAAAGAAAGAGGCCAAAATAATAGTCTTGCCTTATAATTATGACAAGATAGACACTTCTTTGGCCAACAGATACATCAAACAAGCTCTCTTTACCGAGAAACTAAATCCGGCCGCCTTTGCCAAGATGATTCCTGCCACTCTGCCGGATGGAGAGATGTTGGGTGAGCAAGATAAAGATTCTCTCATCGCCGCCAAAAACAGTGGTACAAAGGGCAAAAAAGCCAATATTGCCGCTATTGTCCTGGCCGCCGGTGTGGGAAGCCGCTCCGGCCGCAACAAACTGATGGTAGAGGTCGAGGAAGGCCTGCCACTGTTTATGAAAGCCGTAAATGCGGCTATTGCCTCAGATGCCAGCCCGGTATTTGTCATTACCGGCTACCACGATGAGGAAATGAGTGAATACTTAGATAAAGTAGATGTCAATGTCATCTACAATCCGGCCTACCGCTCCGGGGTTAAGACCTCTATTGACTTGGGCATAAAATCGGTTCCGGGTTTTTGTGACGGAGCCATGATTATCCCGGCAGATATGCCCAATGTGACTGCGGCTGACATGAACAAGCTAATTGCCTCTTTCAAAAAAGGTAGCGAAAAACAGCTTTGCGTGTTTAGCTATAAAGGGGTTAAGTCCAATCCCATCATCTGGAGCAAGTCTCTTTATGACAAAGCAGATATTGTGCCGGAGAATGCGGCTCTGCGGCCTGTGTTTATGGAACATGCGGATTATACCAACATTGTTGAGGTCAAATCAGCCGATAAATTATTGGATGTAAATTTCCCGAGCGACCTTGAAAAGGTGGCTTTAAAAAAGGAAAAAACAGATTAAATATAAATCATATTTCATCCTTTGGCAAAGAAAGGATTGTATCATGATAAAAGCAAAAAATTCCAATAAAAGACAGCAACAAATTTATTCTGCTGATGATTTTCCGCTTTTCCCTGACATCAGCGAGCATATAGCCGGCTGGTCGCAAATGCATAGGCTGATGAGTCTTTTTATGGGCTTAAAAAGCCAAACCGCCAGAGAACTGGTGATAGACTTTGCCGCCATGCTGCTGGAAAAACAAAAAAAGGATAATTAAACGACTTCACTCCAAGCACCTGAGGAAGATTGCTTCCAGTAATGACATTCATTGCCGGAGGCTTTGCAGCTTTTCCAAAAAGCTCTGGCCTGGGCAAGGGATTCTTCAGAGTTTCCATCAAAGACATTAAAAACCCGCATAAATTTTTCAAGCTCATCCACGGAGGCCGCCGCTCCGTCCACCAAAAACAACAAGCTTGCCATATTGGGATTATCCGTACCGCTGGTGAGCCAAATCGGTTGCAGTTCGGCATTGCCGTCTTTTTTGGAGCCGTGCGGCAAAAAAGATTGATCGCTGTATGTCCAAAGAATTCCGTTCAAGAATTCTACTCGTTCTTCATTGCCAATGCGCAGCAAAGTGCTTTTACCTGTGGCATAAGCTTTTTCAAGCAACTTAGGCAAAACATTTTCCAAAGGCTGGCTTTGCAGGTGGTAAAAATCAACTCGGCTCATAATTTCACTGCGGCATAATTGGGGATATTGTTATTGTTAATCAGGAACAAAACCGGTCGGTTGTTTTCGCGTCTGGCTTCATTCAGATAATTCATGGCATCATTTATATCCAAAACGGGTTTCTTGTCAATCTCGGTGATTAAATCCCCTGGTTTTATCCCCTTGATTTCGGCATCACTACCGGGGGTGACACTGATAACGACTACGCCTCTACTTTCGTGT
Source organism: uncultured Pseudomonadota bacterium (assembly GCA_949290295.1). Classification (GTDB taxonomy): domain Bacteria; phylum Pseudomonadota; class Alphaproteobacteria; order RF32; family CAG-239; genus CAZU01. Next base: position 21,841 of record CASERH010000008.1, read on the forward strand.
GGCAGTTGATATTGCTCAATCAACTCAGGTGAGATGTTTTCAAAACTCAAATCAAAACCTTTGTCCGCCTCAGGTTCTGGAACAGGCTGTGGTTGAGGTGCATCTTCCGGCATTTTTTCTGTTTTAAGTTCAAAAGGCAAAATCTTATTTTCACGCCAAACCTGCAGATGAATTTGGGTGTTAGGCTCTGTTTCCGCCACATTTCTTGAAAAATCTTTGGGCGTGTCAGCCTTTTTTCCGTTAAGGGAAAGAATAATATCACCAGCTTCAATTCCGGCTTTGGCGGCAGGAGAATTTTCGGAAACGGAGGTAATCACAATTCCCTCACTCTGGTCTGGTGTTGAAATTTCTTCCGGCAAAACGGCAGGTGTTGCCTGAATTTTAATCCCGAGCCAGCCGCGCTCAACTTTGCCTTTTGCTTTGAGTTCGGCAATAACAAATTTTGCCAGATTAATCGGTACTGCAAAACCGATTCCCATACTGCCGCCGGTGGTAGAATAAATAGCAGAGTTAATACCGATAACTTCACCTTGAGCATTAAACATCGGCCCACCGGAGCTGCCCTGATTGATGGAGGCATCGGTCTGAATAAAATTATCATATGCTCCGGCGTCAATATCACGAGACTTGGCAGAAACAATACCGACTGAAACGCTGCCGCCCAAACCGAATGGATTCCCTATGGCAATAACCCAGTCGCCAACCCGAATATCATCAGAGTCGCCAAGGACCACGGTCGGCAATTTTTCTTGAGTTTGTATTTTAATGAGGGCCAAGTCAGTTTTAACATCAGTCCCGATAATTTCGGCATTAAACTGGCGCTCATCAGCCAAAGTGACCATAATTTCTTGAGCTTTGTTGATGACATGATAATTGGTGACGATATAGCCGTCCTCATCAACAATAAACCCGGAGCCAAGAGAGAGCTGTTGCGGATTATGCGGCGCAAAGTAGTCTTGAATTTGCGGATTAGGACTGACAATACCCAAAGCATCATCTGCACTTTCCATATCCTGCGGTAGGTGGGTGGTAGAGATATTAACCACACCGGGCTGCAGTTTTTCAACCAAGTCAGCAAAGGAGGGAAGTGGCAAAAGAGCTTCCTTGGCACCACCGGCGGCGCAAACCGGCCGAACAAGCAGTAAAGCCATGGCTGCCGCATATATGAGTCGCTTAATCAAGATTTATTTCCCTGTTTTGCTGAAGAATTCAAAGAACTCGCTGTCTGGAGCCAAAACCATGGATGTTTTGCCTTGCTCGGCCATGGCGTTTTTGTAGGCCTCAAGAGAGCGGTAAAAGGCATAAAACTTGGGGTCAACCCCGGCGGCATTATTCCAAATGGCAATAGCCTGCTGGTCACCTTGTCCACGGATAATTTGCGCTTGTTTTTCAGCCTCGGCCAAAATCACGGCTTTTTCTTTGTCGGCGGTGGCTCTGATTTTGAGAGCCTCTTGCTGGCCAAGAGCTCTGAACTCCTTGGCCTCGCGTTCACGCTCGGTTTTCATTCTGGCATTAATGGCTTGCAAAACCTCCAAAGGCAAATCCGCACGGCGAATACGCACATCTGCGACGCTGACACCGATTTGTTCGGCATCAACTTTCACTGCACTGCTGATATCGGCCATAATCTGAGTCCTTTGCTGCGAGAGCAACTCTTGCAAGGTGATGCGCCCCAAAATTTTGCGCACAGAAGAGTTGACAATTTCTTCCAACTTGGAACGAGCTTGGAATTCTGTCCGCACGGTTTTGTAAAATCTGAGCGGGTCGACAATTTTGTAGCGAGTAAAGCTGTCAACATCCAAACGTTTTTTATCATTAAGGACAACTTCCTGTGCCGGCGGGTCAAGGTTGAGCAACCGATTGTCATAGAGAACCACTTTTTGGATAAAAGGAATTTTAGCCTTAAGACCTGGTTCTTGAACAACCCTTACCGGGTCACCAAATTGCAGCACGATTGCCTGCTCGGTTTGCGAAACCACATAGAGTGAATTTGCCGCAACAAAGACCAGAACCAAAATGATGGCGATAAAAAAGATTTTTACATTATTGCTCATAATTATTCTCCTTTTTGGTTCTGCATTTGTCCCAAGGGTAGTATGGGAAGCACATTTCCACCTTTGGTAGAGGGGTCAATAATCACTTTGTTGGAGTTTGCCAAAACGTTTTCCATAGTTTCTAGATATAAGCGTTTGATAGTTACATCCTTGCCTTGTTTATAGGCTTCATAAACGGAGAGAAAACGCTCGGCCTCACCTTGAGCTTTGTTAATAACGGCTTGTTTGTAGGCTTCGGCACTTTGGGTGCGCTGAGAGGCTTCACCTTTAGATTTAGGCAAAATCTCATTGCGATAAGCCTCTGCCTCATTTTTGAAACGCTCCATATCAGCCTTTGCGCGCTGAACCTCGTTGAAAGCATCAACCACTTGCTTTGGCGGGTCTGCTTTTTGTAGTTTGACACGCACGATTTGGATACCGGCACCAAACTCATCCAAAACCTTTTGCAACTCGGTTTTGGTATCGTCTTCAACCTTGCCGCGGTCGCCTGAGATAATAGGCATCATCTGAGATTGTCCGACAATCTCTCTCAAAACGGATTGAGCGGCAACTCTCACGGTCTGGTCGGGGTTTTGCATATTGAAGAGATAATCTTCGGCATCGGCCACGCGCCAAACAATGGTGAGGTTGATGTCGACAATGTTTTCATCACCTGTCAGCATATGGCTTTCATTAAAGTCATTTCTGCTGGCAACTTCCATAACCCCGAGGTTAATACTGCGTTCGCTGGTGATGTTGACTTTTTTGACAGTTTCAATCGGGTAGGGCAGATGGTAGTGCAAACCAGGGTCTGTTGTTTCGCTATAGGCGCCAAAACGCAAGACCACACCGGCCTCGTTTGGTTGCACCTGATAAAACCCCGATGCCAACCATACCAACACGATGGCAATGGCAATCCATTCCCATTTCAGATTAAACCCAAAACCAACAGGTTCTCCCTCTGGGCGTGGTTTGGGAGCTTTTTTGCGTTGAGACGGAAGACCGTTGTCTTTCCAGGGGTTATCATCATTTTCTTCCCACGGATTCGGAACTTTTGCCATAAATTTTACCTCTTCTCTTTTTTAGTTGCTTTAGCAAATTATATAATATAAATATAGCAATAAAACAATCACAGATAAAATCTATCAACAGGGACGCCTTTAGAATGGAACAGCAAATAAGAAGCATTGTCGAAAAATATTTTCCCGCAGAAACAATAGAGAGTATCGGCCTTTTTAAGGGGCGGGTGATTATCACGCTACACAACAGCGCCGAGAATAAGGATAAAGAAAACGCACTCTCGGCAGAGATTAAGAATTTAGAAGGTGTAGACAAAGTTACGGTTATCTACACAGCAGAAAAGAAGCCGCAATCGCTCAAAGAAGAACCTGCCAAATGGGTTGTTCGGGGCGTCAAAAAGATTATTGCCGTAGCCTCGGGCAAAGGTGGTGTCGGCAAGTCAACCACCGCGGTCAATTTGGCGATGGCCTTGGCCGCCAGAGGGCAAAAAGTTGCATTGTTTGATGCTGACATTTATGGCCCCTCAATTCCAACCATGCTTGGCTATGAGGGGGCTGCGCCGATTTCTTATGATGGCAAGACTTTTGAGGCTTTTGAGTTCCAAAACATCAAGTCTATGTCTATTGGCACCCTGATAGATCGCAACACTCCGCTTATCTGGCGCGGAGCCAAAGCCTGCGGAGCCATCGAACAGCTGCTAACTGAAGTAAACTGGGGAGAGATAGATATTATGGTGATAGATATGCCCCCAGGCACCGGTGATATTCAAATCACACTTTCACAAAAGCTGGATTTTGCTGGCGCGGTCATCGTTTCCACTCCGCAAGATATTGCGCTGATAGATGCTATCAAAGGGGTTAATATGTTCAAGCGAGTCAATGTGCCGATTTTGGGTATCATTGAGAATATGAGTTACTATATTTGCCCTCATTGTGGTGCCAGAGATAACATTTTTGGCCATGCCGGCGCACAAGAAACCGCAGCCGAATTAGGCGTGCCGTTTTTGGGAGAAATACCCCTGCACATAGATATCCGCACCTATGCAGACACCGGGCGCCCGATAGTCATCGCCGCCCCTGAAAGTCCGCACGCTAAAGCCTATCTGGAAATTGCCGATGAGATTATCAGCGAGTTGTCGTAGCTCGTTCTCTTACAGCGGCTGCTACGGCCGAGTTTGGTACTGAGTTATTTTGCTTGGGCGCAGACGGCTCTTGAGCTTGTTTTTGGCCGAGAGCCTTGTTGATGTGTTCTTCAAAATATTTCTGCCGATCTTCTTTGCTGCGCGTGTCACAGACATCACCATGTTCAAGAAGATACCTAAGGTATTCGACTTGTTTTTCCCGAGACTTTTGTTTGGCTTCAGGGGATTTTTCTCCTTGTTTTTGAAGTTTATTTATCTCGGCCCTAAAGCGTTTAATCTTTTGCATTTTTTCAATTTCAGGGTTAACTTTCGCCAAATCCTTCATACTGTAAGTATCGGGGAAGTTGACTTTGATTTTTGCTTTATAGCCGGCCAAAACCATCAGGGCGACAAACTTTTGGGCCTCCTGCGGGTCAGGGCTCAAGGTACCGAGATTAATCTGTGTGCCACCGCTGTCCTTAATCGCCTGAGCTAAAGCTAAAAAGTGCTTGAACTCGTCACTTTGCAAGGTCATGTCTGTTTCGCTGGCAATGCTAAGCTTGCCTGAAGGCTCGGCCTCCGCCGGAGCATTAGGAGAGAACAGATTATATTCAAGAGTATCTTGCTCGTTTTTAGCATAACGGATATTTTCTTTTCCACAAGCCTCTTCAAAAGCCTGCGCCAGAGCGGGTGTCTGTTTGGGGTGCTTTTCCTCTTTTTGGGGCTTAGTTGTATCAGTGCCGCCTTTTTGTTTTTCCTCTGTCCGGTCAAGTTTAAAGAGTGCAGATTTATAGGAGGCAACCTGAGCTATAGATTCTTCATCCGCTCGCTTTTCCAAATCTTTCACGCGATAACGGCAAAAATCTTTAAGCGCTACAATATCTTCTGCGGCAACATTTTCTTCGGCCGTGATTTTAGCCTCAAAAGCCTTAAGCTTTTTATCACATTTTTCAGCCAGAGTTTTTGCCAGATTATTTCTTTTATAATCCATGCGGATGTTTTTATGCAAATAAACCAATTCTCTAAGGCTGAGTTGGTCCCAATCCTCCTCTGTTTGGAGATGCTGACTTATATAAGCCACGCAGGCAGAAGTGATGGCTTTATTTCCTTCCCTGCGATGTTTTTTGGCCTCATCAGAGCCTTTACCATATTTCTTTGCTTCCTCAAAATGGGGCGTAGCAAGGGCATTAATTTCATCAATATTCAAATGCTCAAATTCTTTAGGTAAAGATTGAGAAATAGTAACAATCGGCCCTTGATTTGGTAGAGTTTCTGCCTGAGGTCTCAATTGTTTTTCCAGAGCAAAAGCAGCATCAGGGATTCTGCGGGCAACATATTTGCGATAGTGCTTAAAAATGTCTATAACCGCATCTTTTTCATAGGCAGAGGCATCTTGCAAAGAGAAATTGTCTTCAATTTTCTTCAATGCCAGGGAACACAAGTCTTTTATTGTGCTTTCCTGTTCCTTACGATTGTCATGTAAATAGCCGCGAGCCAAATCATCAATAACAGCACTCAAATCAGCTAAGTCTAATTGTTCCAAAAGCTCTTTATTATCAAGAACAAAACGCAAGGCATATCGTGCCGCAGAATTTTTTCTTGATTTACCGTTGCGGATAAAAATCTCTCGCTCTACAGAAAAATAAGAGATTTCTGCAGAGCTGTTCAACTTTTCTTTCCAAAGAGGGTGAAGCTTTAATTGAGAGTTTTGAGCCTTTGCCATCAACCAGTCCTCATCAAATAAAAATTATAAGAGAAGTATATACTAATTTTATCGGCAACGCAACCCAAATTTAGACAAAAATTACTTTTTGCTTAGGCTTTCTAACCTGGCTTCCAAATCACCGATTTTAAGCGCCAAATGTGAATCGGGTGAGAGCTTTTTTGCCTGTTTGAGCTGTGCTTTGGCAACATCAATTGCGCCAATCCGCAAAGAATATTCTGCCGCGGCATAGTTAGCAGCAGCCTCATTGCCTTGCAACCCATAGGCTCGGGCCAAGAGCAACCAGGCAAATCCGGTCGGATGTTTGATGATGGACTTGCTCAAAAGATTAACTGCCTTTTGCACTTCTTCAGGCTTTGGCTCATCTTCCAAAATGGCCTGCGCATAGCTGATTTGCAGCAATGCGGAATCCGGTAAAAGGGCAGAGGCCTTTTGGTATTGATCTTTCGCTTGTTTGATTTTTCCGGTTTCAAGATAAATTTGGCCTTTGAGTTCATGAAAATAAGGGTTGTCAGGCTCTTTTGTTAAAAGTTGGCCAAGCTCACTCTCGGCCTTGGCAAATTGAAGTTGCTTAAAATAAGCAATTGTTCTGGCATATAAGCCGGAAATACTTTTATCTTGAGGCGGATATTTGCGCAAAGTCTGTGCCGGGGGATTTAAATAGGCATATAGCTTGGCTTTAACTCGCTCAAATTTTTCCTGCAAAGAAGTATCTTCTTTTATGTTTGATTGTTTGACGGCTTCTTCAAAGAAAGTGATTCTCTCTCTGGTCACCGGGTGAGTACGAAAATAGGGTGTTTCTTCAATTCCCTGCATTTGGTTTTGTGCGGCAATTCGTTTCATAAAAGTGAGCATTCCTTGCGGACTTTGCTTGGTCTGCTCCAAAAGCTTGATGGCCGCATCATCGGCAGAGCGCTCTTCCTCAGTCCGATAACGAGTATAATGCGTCAAGAGAGAACTTTGGCTGCCAAGCATGGCCGCCATGGCCACATCACCGCGCCCGCTCAAAGCCGCCGCCGTGCCGGCCAAAATGGCAGAGGCCAAAGAAACCTCTTGCAGAGATTGATTTTGCAATTTTTGCCTTAAGATATGCCCTCCCTGAATATGCCCGGTCTCGTGTGCAATCACGCCGGAGAGCTCTCCCGGAGTATCAGCCGCAACAATCGTTCCCGTATGGATAAACAAGTTGTTGCCATCTGCCACAAAAGCATTAAGCGAATTGTCTTCAACAATGTAAATTTCATTGCGGTTAAAAGGAATTCCTGCGGCCTGAAACAAAGGCTTGGTAATTTGCGCAAGCAGTTGCTCGGTTTCCTCATCGCTAATCAAGCGTAGCTCCTGAGCGTTTGAAAAGGAAATAAAAAAGCAAGATAAAGCAATGGACAGCACCAGACTGTCCATCAGCTTCATTAAATTTTTCTTTAGCCTTTGATAAGTTTTTTCCACCATGTTGATTTTTCCTTTACCGGTTCCTCTTTGGGGGCTTCGGGTTTAGAAGTAATATCTTCATGGCTGTTATACAAGATAACGGCTTCTTGTTTTTCTTTTACCGGCTGAGGATTTTCTCCGCCGTTATTATCATCGCGCTCACCACGATTACGGCGGCGGTCAAAACGATTGCGTCCGCGACGACGCTCAAACCGACCGCGGCGGCGTTCCGTGCGCGCTTCATCTTCAGGCTCCGTCTGAGCTTGCGGCTCAGTGATGCTTTCGGCAACTTGAACTTCGGGAGCTTTTGCCTCAACTTCTTCTTTTTCTTTCTCAGGAGTTTCGTCTTCAACCGGTTGTAAAGGAGCTTTTTCCTTAACCAACTTAGTTCTCTCTATTCTGTAATCAGAAACACATTTGATGCTGTCATCAGCACTGATGATGACCTCCATCTTATATTTCTGCTCCAGATTAACCAGCATCTGGCGTTTTTGGTTCAAGATATAAATGGCAATATCTGTCGGGATAAAGACATTAATCTTGGAGGAGCGGTTTTTGATTCCTTCTTCTTCAATCCCGCGCAAAACGTAGACAGCGCTGGATTCCGTGGTGCGGACAATTCCTTTTCCCTGGCAGTGTGGGCAAGTCTGATAATTGCTCTCAAAGAAAGAAGAATGCATTCTCTGGCGAGAAAGCTCAAGCAAACCAAACATGCTCATCTTGCCGACCTGAATACGAGAACGGTCTTTTTTCAAGGCCTCTTTCATACGTTTTTCAACCGCGTGGTTGTTGGCAGGTTCATCCATATCAATAAAGTCAATCACAACCAAGCCGGCCAAGTTGCGCATCCTGAGCTGGCGAGCAATCTCATCACAAGCTTCCAAGTTGGTCTTGAGCGCGGTTTCTTCCAAATCTTTTTCTTTGGTGGCGCGTCCGGAGTTTACATCAATGGAAACGAGAGCCTCTGTTGGGTTGATAACCAAATATCCACCCGATTCCAATTGTGCGTTGGTGTCGTGCAGTTTATCGAGCTGCCCTTCAACCTGAAAACGTTGGAACAAAGGCATATCGCTCTGGCGGTAGCTTTTAATTTTTTTCAAATTGTGCGGTGACAAAATGCGCAGGAAATCCCTGGCCGATTTATAAGCCTCTTCTCCGGCGACAATAATCTCAGAGGTGTCCTTGCTGTAAATATCGCGGAGTGCACGCTTAATCAGATTCCCTTCCTCATGAATAAGGGCCGGAGCCTTGGTCTTAAGCGAATCAAGTCTGATTTGGTTCCAGGTGCGGATAAGGTAGTTGTAGTCACGCACAATTTCGGCCTTTGGCTTTTCTTCACCGGCGGTGCGGACAATGATAGACATATCAGCCGTCAACGGCAGCTCGCGGACAATACCTTTTAGACGGTTGCGGTCAGCGGCATTGGTAATCTTGCGAGAAACACCGCCGCTCTTGATGCGGTTAGGCATCAAGACACAATAGCGTCCGGCCAAAGAAAGATAAGTTGTGAGAGCAGCACCTTTGTTGCCGCGCTCTTCTTTAACAACCTGCACCAAAAGAATTTGCCCTTCTTTGATGACATCTTGAATTTTATGACGGTGGAATAACTTGCGAGCGCGGATGAGCTTGCGTTGGAGTTCAAAATCCATCTCGGCATCATCGTCATCATCAACATCCATGTCATCATCAACCAGATTTTGAGGCTTTTCTTCTTTTTCCTCAATTTCCTCGCTGATGGAAGGGGCTTCACAACCGGCATCTTCGGTCAACACCTTAAGAGGAGCATCGGCTTTTTCTTCTTCCTTGCTTTCCGCCAGCTTTTCCTCCGCCACCTTCTGAGCAGCCGCTTCCAGTTCTTTTCTGGCCTCTTCTTGTTTGCGGATTCTCTTTTTTATCAAGCGTTTTTTCTGCGGATGTTTTTTATTGTTCTCAGCCTCTTCGGGTGCAGATATCTCGGCCGCACCTTGCGCCTCAGCCTCTGAAGTCTCTGCGGCAGCACCGGATTCAACAACTTTTTCAGATGAGGGCTCAGCAACAGGCTCAGCAATTGGCTCTGCATTTCCTTCTTTGAGCGAAGTAGAGGATTCAATTTGCGGATTTTCCGCAGGCTCAGCCGTAGCTTGAACTTCAGCTTCCGCAGCCTGACGTGCCTTTTCGGCCTCTGCAGCCAAGCGCGCTTCTCTGGCGGCAGCTTTTTCTTTGCGGATACGCTCTCTTTCGGCTTCACGCTCTTTGATGGCTTGCTTTTTGTTCTCGATGATTTCATCAACTTCCTTATCGATGGCGGCCAATTCCTCTTCCGAAACATCGTAGTAATCGGGATGAATTTCACCAAAAGCCATAAATCCGTGGCGGTTTCCGCCGTAGTCAATAAAACAAGCCTGGAGAGAAGGCTCCACTCGCATAACTTTTCCGAGATAAATATTACCTTTTATTTGTTTGCGGTGGGTTGTTTCAAACTCAACATCTTCCAACTTATTGCCATCCAACACGACCACACGGGTTTCTTCAGGTTGGGTGGCATCAATCAACATTCTTTTAGTCATTAATAATCTCCGCTCTTGCTTATGCCATAAAGCATAAGCTCAAATATTTTACCAAGCTGGAGGGAACTTAAAGACAAACACAACTATCCTGATATTTTTTCAGGTCCAATAGTCTGCAATTTAAAAATCAAAAACAATTTCAATTTTCTAATCTCTTTAATTTGCGCAGGGGTTAAAATTTTTTCTTATTGATTATTGAGCCCCACGCCCAAAACCCGTCCAGCAAAAATTTGCTTACATTTATTTGCCGGAGAGCCGTCCTATCCTGATGATGAGGTGGCGGTACCAGATTTTGCCCTTGCAATTTTGTCTTTATACGAATAAAAAGGACGCATCCGATACATAAATTCCGACAAATCTTTCATCAGAATATACGTTTTGTTTTAAAACACAACAATAAAAATAACATCAGCGCATATTTTTGTGTTTTTAAGATATTGGTAAGAAGTATCGTGTATAGTTAAAATCAAATTTATGAGTTAAAGAGTGTTATAAACAAAGATGTTTCGGATATTTCAAACATTTCGATCTTGTATACTGCCGATATTTATTTGTGCAGCGGTTTTGTTTTGGAATATTGGGCAGGCCGTGGCCGGGCAAATTTCGGGACTGCGCATTGGGCAGGGCATCGGTACGGTAAGAATAGTTTTTGACGCCGATTCGAAGTTTGACTATAAAGTTTTTCTGCTTAAAGATCCCAACCGTTTGGTTGTGGATACTCAAAATATAGAGGTTAGTCCTCAGGTTGAAAAAGGGTGTGAACCCAACAGCTTTGTCTCTTCTGTTCGTCTGGGTACCACGGGAGTTGATGGAGTTAGAGTGGTTTTTGATTTGCAAAAGCCGGCCATCGTCAAAAAAGCATTTATGTTAGCTCCGCAAAGCAAATTCAGTTGGCGATTTGTGATCGATTTGGAAGTGGCAACGGAGCGGGAGTTTGCCGCCCATGTCGGCAATGATCATGCTTTTAGCAACGATTCTTACGACAGCAACAAAACCTCGGTTAAAAACGTATCATCATCAAAAGCATCTATTTCTCAGAGTAAAAGCAAAAAAGTTATTGTCTTGGATCCCGGCCACGGAGGAGTTGATCCGGGAGCCATCGGCGTTTCCGGCGTCTACGAGAAGAATATAACCCTGGCAATGGCCAGAGAGCTCAAGGAAGTCTTGGAAAAAGACAGTAACTATAAGGTTTACTTGACCCGCAACCGCGATGTCTTTATTCCCCTGCGCGATAGAGTAAAGATAGCCAGACGCTATGAGGCGGACTTGTTCTTGTCTATTCACGCAGATAGTGCAGCCAACAAAAGAGCAACGGGTTTGTCGGTTTATACGCTCTCGGAAAAAGCCTCCGACAAAGAGGCCGCCGCCTTGGCTGAAAAAGAAAACAAAGCAGATATTGTCGCCGGCCTGAATTTTGCCGAGCACTCAAAAGAGGTGTCTGATGTTTTGCTGAATTTAGCTCAAAGAGAAACCCTGAACCGCTCTTCAGAGTTTGCCACTTTCATGGTCCAAGAGATGCGCAAATCTACTCACACATTAGACAACACGCACCGCTTTGCCGGTTTTGCGGTTTTGAAAGCCCCGGACGTTCCTTCTGTTTTGATGGAGTTGGGGTATCTGTCCAATCGTCAGGAGGAAAAATTGTTAAAGCAAAAATCCTACCGCAAAAAATTGGCAATTTCTGCCTCAAAAGCCATCGATAAATATTTTGACAACATGGAACACGCCTCTGTGTTTTAGTGTTTGACTCAAATAATTTTTTTATATATTAATGAACAGCACAAACATCTTGTTTCTGATAAATTTTTTCTAGGTCTGCCATGTTTAAAACTCTGTCATCTCTGTTAAGCACATTTTTCTTCTTTGCGGTTATTGCATTGGTACTGGTTATCACTTCCGTATGGCAGATGTCGCAGGAGTTGCCAGATTATCTGCAACTGGCCAAATATGAACCGTCTGTCACCACCAGATTATACGCCGGTGACGGACAGCTGATGATGGAATATGCCGCAGAGAAACGCTTGTTTGTGCCGGAAGAAAAAATTCCGTCTCTGGTAAAAAATGCTTTCATTGCCGCCGAGGATAAAAAGTTTTACAGCCATTTCGGAGTGGACCCGATAGGGATTATTAGAGCCTTTGCGGATAACTTGAAAAATATAGGTAGCGGCAAACGTCCGGCCGGTGCTTCCACCATCACCCAGCAGGTGGCCAAGAACTTCTTGCTTTCTTCAGAGCTTTCCTATAAGCGCAAGATAAAAGAGGCGCTACTTGCCATGCGTATGGAACAGGCCTTTACCAAACAGCATATTTTGGAATTATACTTAAACGAGATTTATCTGGGCAACCGTTCTTATGGTGTGGCCGCAGCCGCTTTGAATTATTTTGGTAAATCGTTAGATGAGCTTTCAATAGAGGAGGCCGCTTATTTGGCCGCTTTGCCCAAAGGTCCCAATAACTACAATCCCAGAACTAAATACGCAGCAGCGGTCGGACGCCGCAATTGGGTAATAGACCGCATGGTAGAAGACGGCTATGTCAGCGAAAAAGACGGGGAAGAAGCCAAGTCAAAACCTCTTGAGGTGATTGAGCGTCGGGGAGAATTTGTAAAAGACGCCGAATATTTCAGCGAGGAGGTAAGGCGTCGGGTTAACCGTAGTTTTGGCGAAGATGCCTTGTATGAAGGCGGATTACTGATTCGCACCACCTTGGACCCGAGATTGCAGCAAATTGCCACCAAAGCCTTTGAGACAGAGTTGAGAAATTATGATACACGCCACGGCTGGCGTGGGCCCATCACCAATATTTCACTGGAAGGGAACTATCAGGAAGCCTTGAAAAAGGTAGAGGCTCCGGCAGGCAGGGAGAATAGTTGGATAAAAGCTGTCGTTACGAGTGTTTCCGATGCAGAAGCCAAAATAGAAACCGTTGATGGTGACAAAGGCGTCATTCCCATGAGCTTGCTCAAATGGGCCAGAAAGACGCTAAAAAAACAGGGAGTAGGGTATCAACCCAAAAAAGTGCAAGATGTTCTGCATCAAGGGGATGTGGTTTTGGTTGAGAAGCTTTCAGAAAAGGAGGCCTCGGCTAAAAAGCTTGCAAAAGACAGTTACTATTTGCGCCAAGTTCCCAATGTTGAAGGCGGCCTGATAGCTATTGATCCTCACACGGGAAAGATTTTGGCCATGGTCGGCGGCTACTCATTTAAGAAATCACAGTTTAACCGCGCCACCCAGGCCCTGCGCCAAACCGGATCAGCCTTCAAACCGATTGTTTATTTAACGGCTCTTGATAACGGTTATTCGCCGACAGATTTGATTTTGGATGCGCCGTTTGTTTTAGACCAAGGCCCTGGTTTGCCGAAATGGAAGCCGGTTAACTATTCCAAAAAGTTTTATGGACTAATGACTTTGCGCCAAGGCATCGAGAAATCAAGAAACCTAATGACAGTTCGTCTGGCGCAAGATGTCGGCATGGATAAGGTTGCGGAATACGCCAAAAAGATGGGGGTTAATGACCACTTGCCGCATTTGCTGTCCATGTCCTTGGGGGCAGGAGAAACTAGAGTAATAAATATGGCCACTGCCTATGGCATTATGGTCAACGGCGGCAAAAAGGCAGAGCCATACCTGATTGAACGTATTCAAGACCGCAACGGTAAAACGGTTTATCGCCATGACCGTAGAGCCTGCGAGGGATGCAAGGTCGCAAAATGGGAAAATCAACCTCTACCGGAGTTGGAAGATAATCGTGAGCAAATCGTGGATCCCTTAAGTGCCTACCAGATGGTGAGTATTTTGGAAGGTGTTGTCCAATATGGCACTGGCTCTCGCTTGCGCAGTATTGGCAGACATCTAGCCGGCAAGACGGGAACCACCAATGATAACCAAGATTCTTGGTTTGTAGGATTTTCGCCAGACCTGGTCGTTGCCGTATATGTTGGCTTTGATGAGCCCAGAAGCTTGGGGCGCTACGAAACCGGAGCGGCGTCTGCCTTGCCGATTTTCTACGAGTTCATGAAAGAGGCTCTGGCCAACCAACCGGATATCCCATTCCGTATTCCAGCCGGCATCAAACTGGTGCGTGTCAACCATGATACGGGACGCCCGGCAAAACCGGATGATAAATCTGTAATCATTGAAGCCTTAAAACCGGAGTTTAGCTTTAATGGTAACAATCAGCGTATTATCGGCAGTCCGGACGAGGAAGGAGAGGCTCAAATGCCGGTATTCAAAAATGATGATAATGATACAGTACAACTAGGGTCAGAATATTAAAGAAAGCCTAAAAAAACACCGCTGACAATATTGGCGGTGTTTTTTTATTATTATTTTCCAAGGATAGCCAAACTTCGTTTATAAAAATCTCCCATATCAAACATTTGGTATCCAAGGTGGGAGAGATCCCAAGCTAAGACAGAAGCTGTGGCACCGGCCTCCATGTAAACTCGCCAAGAGGTATCATATTTTTTTATACCTTCAACAAGTTCATCGTATGAACCAAAAGCGTTTCGGTCCGGAATATATAAAAATTCTTTTTGAGAAACGCCGTCAAAGATATTAAGAGGATCCCGGACCAAAGGAGATTTTTTGTTGCAGACAATCAACAACTTTTGCCCGTTCCATAGAGATTTGAGCAGTTTTAGTTTTTCTTCAATCAGAAAACCTTTGCCGTGAGTCGTTCTGGTAAGGAAGTAAGCGTCACCGTATTTTTGTTTCTTAAAAGTAACATTAGCTAACACATCTTCCAATCGGCGGGTACCATGGTGAACAAACCACGTATAGGCAGGATGACTTTTGGGGAGTTTATAGTTGTTAAGGCATACCAGGCAATGTTCATCGGAGCCGTTCTCACAAATTTCTTTTAAGCGCAGCGCAAGCTTTTGATCTGCGTCATTAAAAGAATTTCTTGTGCCGACGATGATATTAAATTCACCATCTCCGATTCTTGAAAAAGAGCGTGTTTTAAGAGCAATCTCTAAAGTTTCCTCAGGAGAAAAGACATCAGGATAATGCTCAAGAATTTGCCGATATTTTTCCATGTCTTGAGGAGAAAAAGTGATGACATCCCACTTTCTGGGCATAGAGGCTTTAAGCTTTTTTCTAAGATTTTTAAATGGAACAAGGTTACAAAGAATTTTTTGAATTCTCCAGGCAATGTACTTGGGAGTTATTTGGTATCTAATCATTATGTTATCCTGCTATAGTTAGGTATAGGACATAGGCTATGTTTTTATATCTAAAGAGTCAAGACGCGTTTAATATCTTGTAAATAAAAAAGACTTGCTTTTAAAAAGCCGAACGTTTAAGTTTAAGCTAAGTTTGTTTGAAAGAAATAATAATGCGATCAGAAATCTATGAATTAAGCGAAAATATCAAGCGGTCCTTGCAGCTGCTGAGGAGGTCGCTTTGACTATGAGAATGCCGTTTTAAGACAAGAAGAGTTGGCCTCTCTGACATCGGACGGCAACTTGTGGAATGATCCCGCAGCCGCCAAAAAATTAATGAGCGAAAAAAACAACCTTGATTTTAATCTTGGTAACTTTGAGCGCATGCAAAGATCATTAAATGATTTGTTGGAACTCTCGGAGTTGGCAGAGGCAGAAGGCGATGAAAGCGTCATCACGGATGTGATAAATCAGCTAACAAGCTTGCAGGCAGAAGTAAAACACGGCGAGTTGGAGGCTCTGCTCTCAGGTGAGGTTGATGCCAATGATGCGTATTTGGAAGTCCATGCCGGCAGTGGCGGCACAGAAGCTCAAGATTGGGCAGAAATGTTGCTTAGAATGTATTGCCGCTGGGCAGAGGCACATAAATATAAGGTCGAATATATAGAAGAAACCGAAGGGGAGGTTGCCGGTATCAAATCGGTGACCATAAAGATTTGCGGGCATAATGCCTATGGTTGGCTCAAATCAGAAAGCGGCGTGCATCGTTTGGTGAGAATTTCTCCTTTTGACAGCAATGCACGTCGCCACACCAGCTTTGCCTCAGTCGGGGTTTACCCGGTCATAGATGATGAGATAGAAATAAACATCAATGAGGCAGATTGTCGAGTAGACACGTACAGGGCCTCCGGTGCCGGCGGACAGCATATTAACAAAACCGATTCTGCCGTGCGCATCACGCATATTCCGACCGGAATTGTGGTCCAGTGCCAAAACCAGCGTTCTCAATTTCAGAACCGAGAGGCAGCTTGGAATATGCTCAAGGCCAGACTATATGAATTAGAGCTAAAGAAGCGAGAGGCCGCCGCTGAAGAGCAAAGAGATTCGCTAAGCGATATTGGCTGGGGACACCAGATTCGTTCATATGTCCTACAACCCTACAAGATGGTAAAAGATCTGCGCACCGGGGTTGAAACTTCGGATTGCAAAGCCGTTTTAGATGGAGATATAGATTTGTTTTTGGCGGCGGCTTTGGCTGATAAGGTGGGGAATGAAGCTCATGCTTAAGAAGTGGCTGAAGATAATTTTGGGTTTATTTGTCTTGGGATATGTCGGCTTTTGCGGAGTGGTCTATTTTTGTCCGCAGTTATTCTTTTACGAGCCCTCTAATCAAGCGTCAAGGCTGGAGGTGGCAAAAGCCAACGGCTATAAGGCCGAAAGAGTTGAATATCAGGCTCAAGACGGAACCAAACTTTATGGCTGGTATACACCTCCCAAGCCGGGAATGCCCATAATTGTTTTTATGCATGGCAATGCTTATAACATAGAAAAATTTTACCATAAATTAGTCCCCTTGGCGGATGCCGGCTATGGAACAATGTTGCCCGAATATAGAGGCTTTGGCGATGTTGAAGGAAAAATCACTCAAAAGGGTTTAGACCAAGATGCCGAAGCTGCAGTCAGATATTTACGGCAAAAAGGTTTTGAAAATCAAGATATCGTGTTGTACGGAATGTCTCTGGGGTCTTATACGGCCACCCACGCGGCCTACGTTTTTTCAAAAGAAGAGCCAGTTAGAGGTTTGATACTGGAGGTTCCTTTTGACAGTATGTACGAAGATGTCAAAGATATAGTCTCTTTTCCACTGCCGCTAAGCGTTATTATGCGAGACAAATACGATAATGTTGAAAAAATAAAAGAGCTAAACGTTCCGTTGTTGATTATGGGCGGCAGTGACGATACCCTAGTGCCGGTAAGAAGGGCCAAAGCGTTGTTTGAGGCAGCCAACCAGCCCAAGAAGATGATTATCTACAAAGGCGCCGGACATAATGATTTGTATAATTACAGAAACTACCGAGATATCATAAACTGGCTGAAGAGCAATGAAAAAACTAGATAACAGAACATACCGCCTGCGCAAGGTTTTTGATTATATCGGTGTTATATTCCTGGTAATGCTGCTGATGTTTATCTGGCAGCTTTACAGAGGATCGATTACTGTTCCGTTTTTAAAACCCTACATTATTAAAGCCTTAAATCATGACGATACGGCGTATCAAGTCACATTAGATTCGGTTAATTTGGAGCTGGTTCGTTCCATAAAACCTCTGCGGATTATCGCCAATAACGTTGTTTATCGTAAGGCAGATGGAACCATTATCGTAAATGCACCCAAGACCTCGGTTTCATTTAGTATAAAAGCTCTGTTACACGGGATTGTGGCACCAAGCTCGGTAGATGTCTATAAGCCGAAGGTTTATATTTTTACCACCTACGGCGTGGACAAGAAGAAGACCGAAAGCGTAAATGAGAAGAAACTCGAATATTATTTTGAGGGCTTTGAAGATTTCTTGGAGCGGTTTAATTCAGAAGATCAGTCATACCCGGAGAGCTACATCAATGACATAAACATCAGCGGTGCAGAAGTGGAGTTCCATGAGGTTGATCTTGGCAAAAAATGGGTGCTGTCAGACGTAAATTATCGTTTTGAGAGAGGCTTTACCCAGTTGGAAACAGAGGTCAATGCATTACTAAAGTTCAATGATTCGCCGTCATCTCTGGGATTGGAAGGAATATACCGTCCGGGGCCAAATAAATTAGCCTTAAGATTTTATTTTTCTGATGTGGTTCCGGCCAATTTGTTGGAACTGGCCAGCTCAGAAGCTAAAATATTGCCCTATAAAGTTGATCTGCCCTTAAACGGTGAGATAGATGCTCTTATAAAGGTTGATGAGATAATAAAAAATAGAGAGAATTTATTAGAAAGTTTAGATACTGCAGTTGAGAACATAAAATTTTCTTTTGAAGGCGGCCAGGGATATGTGGCTTTTTCTGACAATGAGGAAGAAAATTATAATATTGAGGCCTTGACTTTCAATGGCAACATTGCCGGAGGCCTTGATGAATTGAGCATTAAAAACGCGGAAGTCGAATTAGACGGGCAGCGAGCCACGCTTGGGTTGGAGGCAAGCGGAATTAAGGATTTCTTATTAAAGTCCTCACCGGAAAAATTAAAAATAAGCTTGCTAGCCGGAACGCAAAAATTAGCCACTAACGACTTGTACAGATATTGGCCGCAATATATTGCCACCAAGGCATGGAAATGGTGCAAAGAGAGCTTATTTGACGGTGCAATAGAAGATGCCAATTTCAGATTTGATTTTGGGTATGATGCAAAACAAAAGAAAATTGTTTTTAAAGACCTGCAAGGAACCGCCTATGCCTCGGGCGTATCGCTGGATTATTTAACCGGCATGCCGAGAGTGACAGATATTTACGGTGAGGTCGAATTTGCAGCAGACAAATTAAAAATGAATTTTGACAAAGGTGTATCGGCAGATGTCATATTAAACAGTGGCTATGTTGAACTATATGATTTGAATAAGAATGATAATTTTGCAATTATAAAGCTAAACGGGGTTGGTTCAATTCCGGCTATTTTGAAATTGATAGATAATCCTCCGTTGCAGTATACCTCGGAAATGGGAATAAATCCTGATAATATCAAGGGCAGTGCAGAAACCGATCTGGGGCTCGAGTTTGAATTAAAACAAAACCTGCGTCCCGATGAGGTAAAAGTAGATGTCAAGGCCGCCCTGAGCGATGTTTCCATCAAGGGGCTGATGGAGAACAAAACAATAGATGCCAAAACTCTTGCCCTCAAAGTAGACAATCAAGGCCTGTTGATTGATGGTGTCGCAAATTTTGACGGAATTCCGGTCACCCTAAAATGGAATGAGAATTTCAGTCGCAAGGACTACCAAAGCCGCTATCAGATAAGTTTTAATTTTGATGATAATTTGAAACAAAAATTGGGACTGCAATTTAAGGCGCTGGAAGCTCCCTTTGTCCAAGGTTCTATCCCTGCGCAGGCAACCATCACATCTTACCCAAACGGAACAATGATTATAGATGCAAACGGGGATTTGCGAGGCGCAGATATTGATTATTCATTTTTAGGCTTCAAGAAAAAGCAGGGAACAGAAGGTATTGTCAGTGCCCGATTGAATTTTGAGAAAAATAAGCTCAAGGATATCCCGCTGGTGTCTTTATCAAAACCTGATTTTGATATTAAGGGGAAGATCGCGTTAGATTCCAAAGGCCAGGTACAAACGATAGATATTTCTGAAATTAAGGGCCCCAAGACATCGGCTCGTGCAAAAATTGATATGAGCTACAATCCCAAAGAAAAAATAAAGATAAATGTCTCAGGTAGCAGCTATAATCTCTCAGACTTTTTTGAAAAAGATGAGGAGGAGAGAAAAGAGGCCAAAGAGCGTCGTCGACAACAAAAGCTAAAAGACATCATGACCCCCGAGCCCGAAGAAGAAAATGAGTGGGAAAATGTCACGGATATGGACATCAACATTGCGGTTAACAGTCTGTGGACCAACGAGAACGTTGCCATCCGTAATTTTGCCGGCTCGGCTAAAATTCTCAACGGCACCGGAATAGAGGAGATGCACCTGATTGGCAATTTTGCCTCAAGCCGCAAAAAAGATCGTCCGGCAAATCTGAAGTTGGATTATGTTCCAAGGCCGCATAAGGAATATTTGTTAACCATTGAAAGCGATGATGCCGGCTCAACTTTGAAGTTCTTGCGTTTTTATGATGATATGAAAGGCGGCAGCCTGAGCATCAGTGCCAAGAGAGATGCAGATAAGAATTTTGTCGGCCATGCCAAGATAAGGAGTTTTAACATTTATAACACCCCCGTTTTTGCCAAATTGCTGACAGTGGCCTCCCTAAGCGGTATGGTCAATCTGCTGACCGGGGAAGGAATAGCTTTTTC
>CASERH010000009.1 GCA_949290295.1 uncultured Pseudomonadota bacterium
TTTTAACATTTATAACACCCCCGTTTTTGCCAAATTGCTGACAGTGGCCTCCCTAAGCGGTATGGTCAATCTGCTGACCGGGGAAGGAATAGCTTTTTCTCATTTTGATGCCCCGTTCCAGTACAAAAAATCGGTTTTGAAGATAAACGAGGGCAAAGCATTCGGAAATGTTGTCGGAATCACGGCCAGCGGAACATATTCAATGCGCTATCAAGAGTTTGATGTGAAAGGGTTGATTGCACCGGCATACGGGCTAAATACCTTCATTGGCAGCATTCCGCTGGTAGGCAGCTTGTTGAGTGGGCGCGACGGAACGGTTTTTGCCGCCAATTATAGTATTACCGGAGATATAGATGACCCCAAAATCAACATCAATCCGCTTTCAGCCTTAAGCCCCAATTCTCTGAAAGAGCTGATGTCATCGATGTTTGGAGCAACAGATGAATAAAAAAGTGAAAATAAAGATTGGGCTGGATTATCATGGCGTGATAAATATGCACCCAAAATATTTCAGCGCCTTTGCTAAAGAAGCTCTGGCTCGGGGCGATGAAATTCATGTTATCACGGGCGGCAGTGAGCAAGAGGTGGCTAGTAACTTAAAAAACTGGAATATTCCATACAGCAAGATATTTTCGATTCCGGACTATTATAAGGCCAAGGGAGAAGTGATTTATTTTGCAGACGGAGCGTACAAGATTCCCGATGATTTGTGGGACAAGGCCAAGGCCGAATACTGCAATCTTGAAGGGATAAATATGCACGTAGACGACAGCCAAGAATATATAAAATGGTTCACAACGCCTTATTGCCGCTATGATGGCAAAAATCCACAATGCATAACAGAAGACGGCCACGTTATTGATTTTAGCGCGCCACCAGCTGAGGTACTGGATTGTATTGAGAAATTTATTGCCGCAAATTAATATTTTGCCTCCAACTTTACGATTTATTTAGATATTTCCTATAGAAAAAACAAAAGCCGAGATAACAAAGGGCTAAAAGATGATTCGTGAAGAAATAGTTCATATTAACGGAGTGCCAAAGAAGCTGATAGTTTTTTTGCACGGCTATTTGGACAGCTCCGATGCTATTGATCAGAAGCTGCGTATGTTGAGCGATTCTCTGCCTTCTGTGGCAGTGCACATCCCGCAGGCTCCCTTTGCCTGCGAGGTTGAGCCGCATATGCGCCAATGGTATTCCATGTACCGCTTTGATCCCGGTTATGAGCGGAAAAATGCCCCCTCAATGAAAGAGTTTATCAGCTACTATAACCGTATGACCTTAGGATTGGAAGAGGCCTACGGATATCTCCAGCCCTATCTGGAACAAACCCTGTCAGAGTATGGTCTTGAGTATAAGGACTTATTTTTATGCGGTTTCTCGCAAGGGGCGATGACGGCGATTTACACGGCGTTAATGTGCCCGGAAGAGATAGGTGGGCTGATAAGTTTCAGCGGCATTATGGCCGGACACGAGCATTTGCTCAAGCATGCAAGGTCGCACCCAAGAACAATGTTGCTGCACGGAACCAAAGATACCTGCTTGCGCCCGCAGTCTATGGAGTTCACCGCCAAGCAGTTGGAAAAACTTGGCTGCCAGGTCGAGTGCAAAAAGCTGGCAGGCATTGGCCACGCTGTAAGCACGGAGGCCATCGAAAGCGCCATAGACTTTATCAAAAAAATCATAAAAGAAGATGATAAATCGGAAAAATTACAAAAAATCGGCTGAGTTCAGATAAAAGGCTGAGCACTGATGAGGCCGCCTTTTTCAATCAAATAGTTTTTGTCTCTGTCAATACCGAGTTCAGATTCTTTTCCCAAATTTCGCTCAAACATTTCACTGAAGTTTCCTCTAGCTTCGACAGCCTGAGCAACCCATTTAGGATTAAGTCCGAACGATTTCCACAAGCCTTCATCTTCTCCTAAAAGGTTGCGTAAAGAGGCGTCTCTCACGCCAATGAAAGCATCGGTATTTTTAGAGGTGATTCCCTGTTGTTCGGCAAGTTTCGGAGCGTTAATGATCCATTTACCGATAATTCGCAAAGTTGGGTTAGTTTTGGCACTGTAAGCATAAATCGGACGGTAAGCGATTATTTCTGGTAGCAGTTGAATAGAACTGTCTTTAGCAACAACGCTACGATTCAAACTCCGTAAAAATATCTCACTTCCGCTGATAAGCTGACAACGATTAAGAAGAAAGGCTTGTTTTGCGGCATCTAGTGTAGGAAAGGGGAGAATCTTGAATTCAAGAGCATACCTGTGATTATACTCATTAAGATTAGCCATATCAATGGAATTGTCCAATACACAAACTTTAGCGCCCTTAAAATCCTCCATGGAAGTTGCTTTCGTTTCCTGTCTGGAGGCAAAGACTTGTTTATCATAATATAAGATGTCTATTGCGGCAACAGGCGATAAAATCTCTTGTTTTGCAGAGAGGGTAGAGTTTCCGAGCATGAAATCGACTTGATTGTTGTTAAGAGCGTATGCCGCTTTGTCTGCAGGAACATTTCTGAGGCGAAAATATTCATCGTTTCCGAAAATGGCTTGAGCAAAATTACGGCAAATATCAGCATCGATTCCTTTCCAAAAACCGTCTTCATCTTTATAGGCAAGTGTTTTGGAAGATAGATCGGTTCCGCAAACGACATAACCTCTGCTTTTAATAAAGCGCAAGCCGGCATCATCAGCTCGCACCGGAGTAATAAACAGGCAAAGAACAAAGCTCAAAAAGATGGCATAAAGTTTCATTTTATTAACCAATTTATGTTAAAGTTATAGTTCAAGAAAAACTATAAGGCAAAATTTTATGAAAAGTAACCTTTTTTTGCGAGTTATCAGCGTTTTGGTAACGATTTTATTTTTTGGCCAAGCTCAGGCTGCAGCATTAACACCCTCGCAGGCTCAAGGTTGGGCGGAAGAAAACGGCCGACTGCTGCTGGAGACGTTTAGAGAAAAAGATGCAAAAAAACGCTACAAAGATTTGGATAAGTTGCTTTTAGAGTATGTGGATTTGGAATATATCAGTCAATTTGTGGTTGGAAAATATTGGCGGACCATGAGTGCAGAGCAACAAGCAGAATACCGGCAAATATTTAAGCGTTATGCTTTAGCCTTGTATAAGACGTTTCCTTTAGATTTTGTAGATGGTTTGAGTTATGAGGTGGGCCAAGCTTATAAAGATGGCAAGTTCGTGGTTGTCCCTGCCACCGTGCATGTCGCATTAGGCGGAGATAGGCCACAAGATATTCTACTTCAGTTTAGGCTGCATAATATACAAACGGGTATTAAGCTTGTTGATATCAAATTGGCAGAAAGCAGTTTGATACTTTCATATCGCAGTAAATTTTATGAAATAATAGCAGCAGATGACGGAGAAATGAGCTGGTTCTTAGAAGATTTGGAGGCTATGGCGGTATCTGCTGAGAGAAATAATCAATTATACCTAGGTAGAGAATAAAAATATCCTTGAAATTATGGAGCAAAGCTTATAGTATCTGGGGTTAGTCTATAATAAAATACAGGTAAAATTCAAATGAGTAACATAAAAGTCAGATTTGCGCCGAGCCCGACCGGCTATATGCATATCGGCAATACACGTACAGCAGTGTTTAACTGGCTTCTTGCCCGCAAGTTGGGTGGAAAGTTCATGCTCCGTATAGATGATACGGATGTTTTGCGCTCCAAAAAAGAATATGAAGATGCCCTAAGAGATATTCTGAAATGGCTGGGACTGAACTGGGAAGAAGAAGCTCGCCAATCAGCTCGCTTGGACAGATATCGGGAGGTTGTAGCCAAATTGCAGGCAGAGGGAAGAATTTATGCCTGCTATGAAACGGCAGAAGAATTGGAGGTTATGCGCAAACGTCTGATGAACAGAGGTTTGCCGCCGATCTATGATCGTGGTGCATTGAGCCTGACCAACGAGCAAATAGCTGCTTATGAGGCAGAAGGCAGACGCCCGCATTACCGTTTTAAGCTGGTTCCGGGTGTGATTGAGTGGCAGGATTTGGTTCGTGGCCATTGCCGCTACGATGCTGCCAATCTGGCAGATCCGGTTATCATCAGAGAAGATGGTTCTTTCTTATATCATTTGCCCTCTGTTATTGATGACGCCGATTTTGGCATTACGCACATCATCAGAGGAGAAGACCACGTTACCAACACAGCTTTGCAGATTCAGATGTTTGAGGCCTTAGGAGCAAAGGTTCCGGAGTTTGGGCATTTGCCGCTTTTGACCGGTACTGAGGGCAAGCTCTCCAAACGTTTGGGTTCACTTGGTGTCAGAGAGCTAAGAGAAGAGGGAATAGAGGCCATGGCCATCAGTTCTTTCTTGGCCAAGCTCGGAACATCTGAGGCTATCGAGCCGTTTTATGATTTGGATACTTTGGCAGCAAGCTTGGATTTAAGCAAGCTTGGCCGCTCGCAGCCCAAATTTGATGTCGAGGAGTTGCGCAATTTCAACACCCACTATGTCCGCTCCCTTCCTTATGAAAAAGTGGCGGCAAGGATTGGCGTCAATGAAGAATTTTGGAACTCTGTCAGAGGCAACTTGAATGTGGTTGCAGATATTAATGTTTGGAAAAAAATCTGCTGTCAAAAACTTAAACCTGTACTTGAGGATGCTGAGCTAACCAAACAGGCAGCCGGAGTTTTGCCGCCGGAGCCATGGAACGGTGAGACCTATTCCGCATGGATATCAGAGCTCAAAAAAATGAGTGGCAAGTCAGGCCGGGTGCTGTTCCACCCCATTCGTATGGCCCTAACGGCAGCGGCAGAAGGACCGGAGTTAAAAGCCTTACTGCCTTTGATCGGCAGAGAAAAAGCTTATAGCCGTTTGATGGGAATCGAGGCATAAAGGAACCAAAGAGATGCAAATATCACTTTATAACACACTGCGCCGCAGAAAAGAAGAGTTTACCCCCATAGATGCTTCTAATGTGAGGATGTACGTTTGCGGCCCCACGGTTTATGATCGCGCGCATTTGGGCAATGCCAAAACGCCGGTAGCTTTTGATGTTTTGTACCGCCTACTGAGATATGTCTACGGGCCGGAACACGTAACCTATGTTTCCAACATTACCGATGTTGATGACAAGATATTAAACAAGCACAAAGAGACCGGAAAATCGATTCGAGAGATTACGGAGGAAACCTACCAGTGGTATATTGACGATATGGCCAAACTAAACGTTTTGGCTCCGAATTATCGTCCGCGTGCAACTGAATATATTGATGAGATGATAGAGCTGGTAAAGCTCTTGTTACAAAACGGACATGCCTATGAGGCAGAAGGCCATGTTTTGTTTGATGTCGATTCGATGCCGGGCTACGGCTATTTATCTGGTCGCTCCATGAAAGAGATGTTGGCCGGTGCCAGAATAGAGGTGGCAGATTATAAGAAAAATCCGGCAGATTTTATTTTATGGAAGCCCTCATCACCGGACCAGCCCGGCTGGGATAGCCCTTGGGGTTATGGGCGTCCGGGATGGCATTTGGAATGCTCGGCAATGAGCTCAAAGTTGCTGGGTAACACATTTGATATTCACGGCGGCGGTTCAGATTTAATATTTCCGCACCACGAGAACGAGTGTGCTCAATCCTTGTGTGCTCACCCCGGAGAGAAATTCGCCAAATATTGGGTCCATAGCGGCATGCTGATGGTAGACGGTGTCAAGATGAGCAAATCTTTGGGCAACTTCTATCTGATAGATGAGGTTTTGGAGAAAGCTCCGGCCGAGGCCTTGCGCCTTTTGTTTTTAAGCACACATTATCACCAACCGTTTAACTTCACGTTTGAAGGCTTAAATCAGGCTAAAGCAACTTTGGATAAGTTTTATAATGCGTTGCTGCGGGTAAAAGAGGTGGAAACGGTCAAAGCCGAACCCGATGAGAGAGTTGTTGCCGCCTTGGCTGATGATATGAACACGCCGTTGGCTTTGAGCCATCTGCATGAGTTGGCTAATATTTTAAACAAGGCCTCTACGGTAGAAGCCCAAAAAGAGGCAAAAGCCAGATTGCTGGCTTCGGCGGAGTTGCTTGGAATTTTGTGGCAAGATCCCGAAAAGTGGTTCAAAGGTGGCAATGATGATGAAGCGGCCATGATTGAAGCTAAAATAGCCGAGCGTGCAGCAGCCAAGAAGGCTAAAGACTATGCCTTGGCAGATAAAATCCGAGAGAAGTTAAAAGCCCAAGGGATAATACTGGAAGATACACCGCAAGGCACTACCTGGAAAAAAGCTTAAAACCACAAAAAAACAGCCTCTTCAAAAGGGGCTGTTTTTTTGTTGGGTGTCGATTTTTTTGACTCAGAAACATCGTCGTCAATTTCTGAATTTATAAGTTTGTTGTATCATTAAAAGGACTAATGATACTTTCAATTATAAACCAAAAGCAGAGGTTGAAAAGGCGGATTAATTCCGAAACACTAAACGAAAAATTCGTACACCGCGCTATGCGCGCCCGCAAGAAGATGAAAGATGCAACGGGTCAATACCTAAGGTCTCAAGCGCCTTTTCCCATTTGTCCTCATCTTTGGTGCGAAAGATAAGCTCAGGGGATGCCGGAGCCACCAGCCAGAAGTTGTTGATGATTTCTTTTTCAAGTTGTTGTGGCGCCCAGTTGGCATAGCCAAGAGCAATGAGATTCTCTCTTGGACCTACGCCAAAAGCAATATCTGTTAGGATATCAACAGAGGAAGATATGGCGATTCCGCCGCCGGGAGCAATCGTGTCGCCTCTGAGATAATCCATAGAATGCAAGACAAAACCTCTGACCTTGTCTAAAGGCCCGCCGAGATACAGACTTATAGGGGTCGAGTGGTAGGGAATATTGATATGCAAAGGCACTGCCAAGTCATTAAATGAAAATTCTTTGATTCGTTTGTTAACGACAAACCCAACCGCCCCGTCTTTGCTGTGAGAGCAAAGATAGATGACGGACCTGGTAAAATTCTCATCTTCAAGAGCCGGGGTTGAGATCAAGCATTTTCCGGCCAGATAATCTGTCAAATTCTTTTCCATTTTATCCCTAAGAGTGTTTTTCTCGTTTACTACACCATTATATTGTAACATAATATATCGTAATTGAAAAATAAAATTTAAATACCCAGAGAAAATAAATGTCATTTATATTCAGAATAATTTTATGTGGTTGTTTTCTTCTCGTCCCTTGGCAGGTTGCCAATGCCCAGGGCGGCAAAGTTATTTTGGATATAAAGGAAGATAAAAGAGAGCTGATAGACTACCCCAATCTTTATAAAGAATATATAGAAGAGGTAAAAGAGTTTGATAAAAAATATCCCGGCAATAAGATAGAGGAAGACTTTAGCGATGATGTTTTGTCACTCCACCCCGACTACAGCGATGAAGAAGCCGAAAACAAAACAGTGCTCTTAAGGCTGGGTATTAAAGGTTTCAGAAGCTACCAATTTTGGAAAGAAAAGATACAAGATTTTTTGCTGGAAAATGAGATTCCGTTGCAATTCGATGATGACGAATATGAGATGGGTGAAGCTGTTGCGTACCAGAAAACGGATAAGCCTTTAATTATCAAAGATTTTAAGAAGGTCGTGGCCTACTCAGATTCACAAAGAGATAAGGCCGCCATAGAAGATAAATTGGCCAGGGATTCCGGACGTATGACCCCCTATGAGCGTAGACAGATAATGAAAAAAGCTTTACTGGACAGGGACTGGAAAACGTTGCTGTCATATGGATTGTTTGATGGTACGGTTTTAAATGATAAGAGAGGAATTGGGGAGTGGAACAAAACGGAGGAATTGCAGGCAAGGCTCTTATCAACCGTCAAGACAATAGTAAAGTTAAAAGAACAAGAAGAACAGAGTATAGAAGGGGCACTGCAACTCTACACTATGCCCGGATGGTTTTTATTAAATCGCGAATATCAGGGGCATCAGGGTTTGCGTGTTGATTTCACGAGATCTGAAAATTTAAAATCAATAGCACTCAATTGGCCTTTACCGCAAAGATATTTCATAAATTTAAATGAGAGTTTCAGCGGCTATTTGGGGCTAACGACCATTCCTTTCAAGGCAACAATAAAAGATGCAGCTAAGGAGCTGGTGCTGATTGCCGATATATCAGCCGGAATGTGTAATGAAAAAGGTTGTAAGCTGGTAAAACTACATCCCGCATTAAAATTACTTCCCGGCGACAAAGAGGAAGAGAGCTCTTCAGCCGTAAGCTTGCGACTGATAGCAGAACAAAGCCCTAAAACGCAAAGTGAAGACTTAAAGCTTGAGCGTCTGGTGGTAGAAGATGGCAAGCCTCAGGTCTTGCGTTTGGAAGCATATTCCGAGGATGCACCTTCAAGCTTTGATGCGTTTATAGAGGGAGATGGGCCGGAAGAATTTTTGCCACCATTGGTTAGAATAGACGGCCATAGAATAATCGCACGTTTTGTGCCGGTAGATTCGCAGGCAAACCTTGAAGGAAGAGAGTTCAGCATTGTAGCCGGAACAGCTCCAAATATGGCCGTCCGTCAGAGTATGAAAGCTCAAAAAGCCTCCCTGATTGATACGGAAGAAAACAAGCTAAATCTAAGATGGTTGTGGCTGGCTTTTCTGGGGGGATTGCTTCTGAATGTGATGCCTTGCGTCTTTCCTGTTTTGGCCTTAAAGGTCATGTCTTTTTCCGGATTTGGCGCGCTTAATTTGCCGCAAATCAGAAAAACATTTTGTGCCAATTTGCTGGGCATAGCCAGCTCTTTTGTTTTACTTATTCTTGGGCTGATAAGTCTGAAAGAATTAGGAAAAGCCATCGGCTGGGGCATGCAATTTCAAAGTACAGGCTTTTTGACCGTGATGGTCTTCGTTATCAGCGGATTCATTGCCCACTTGTGGGGACTAATACAGTTGCCAGGCCCAGGTTTTTGGGAAAACATCATCAACCGCCAAAAAAGCGAGTTTATGATACAGTTTCTGAGTGGAGCATTTGTGGTGCTGCTCTCCACATCTTGCACGGCGCCATATTTAGGAACGGTTCTTGGCCTAGCACTGGCGGGAACGCCTTGGGAAATAGCTCTAACCTTAAGCTGCGTGGGCTTGGGTTTGGCGGCTCCTTATATCTTGTTTGCATCGTTTCCGTCCGCCGCGTTTTATATGCCAAGACCGGGCAAATGGTTGCGCTGGATAAATTTACTGATGTTTGCATTTCTATTTGCCACTTTGGCTTGGTTGTTATCTTTACTGGAAGCTCAAAAAGGTGGCGTCATATGGTGGCAATTTAGTTTGTTTATAGGAGCGTTTTGGCTGTTGCTGTTGTTTAGAAAATTAGCTTTTAATGCTTTAGAAGAACAGGAGCAAGATGCCGATATTTATAATAAAGTTCGGCAGATATTTAATATCGGAACAATAGTCCTGAGTGTGGGGTTGATTGTGTGGGCGACTAATGTCTCAGAAATTTCAAAGCCTAAAGAAAAACAAGATTTTTCAATTGCGCAAGAACACAAGCAAATAGAGCAACACTTGAATGAAGGACACATGGTTTTGCTAAAAATAGGCGCTGACTGGTGTTTAAGTTGCAAGTATAATGATTTTGCCGCCTTTGATGCGCCGCAGGTAAAACAATTGGTGGAGAAATATGGCATTGTTGAGATGACAATAAACTGGACCGATTATGACGAGGAGGTCCTGTCCTTCATGCAAAAGTTTGGCCGTAGCGGTTTGCCTTTTTATGTGATCTTCACACCCCAAATCCCCTCCGGCATGGTCTTGCCGGAGATATTAAATGAGCAGGATCTGAGAAGAACTATTGAGGCTCTTGCGAACTAGATTGAGCAAGATATGCCTTTGCTTGGTCACGAGCCAGTTTATCAACACGTTCATTTTCAGGGTGCCCGTTGTGCCCTTTAACCCATACCCACTTGATCTTATGCTGGGATAGAAGACCATCAAGCTCTTGCCAGAGTTCAAGATTTTTGACCGCTGATTTTTTATTGGTGGTTTTCCAGTTATTGAGTTTCCAATTGGGCATCCACTTGGTTACCCCATCCATCACATAGCGGCTGTCGGTATAAAGGGTGATCTGGCATGTCTTTTTCAAAGCTTTCAGAGCCTCGATAACGGCTTTTAGCTCCATTCGATTATTCGTGGTCAGAGCCTCTCCGCCACTCAGCTCTTTTTCGGTTTTGCCATAGCGCAGAATAACACCCCAACCGCCGGCACCGGGGTTGCCGGAACATGCTCCGTCGGTATAGATTTCAATCTCCGGCATTAGAGTTCTCCGGCCACATATTCACTGAAAAACTCTGCCAAGAGTTGGGTCGAATTTTCTTCTCCGCGAATAACTTTTGCCACATAAGAGCGCAGCTTGTTTTTGGGTATATAAATTCTGAAATCTCTCGGCGCAGCTTGGTCAGCACCGATAACCCCTTCAAGCTTAAAGTCTTCGTCAATATAAGGAGAGAGAATAATTTCCACATTGCAAAATTTGATGATGCCTCTGGGCGGCAACCGTAGCTCAGGCCTGGTGATAAGATTAAGTTGTCCCTCAATTCCGGGGATGGAGTCCATCTGATTATAATTGGCAAAACGTACTTTGTTGTATTCTCCGCCATCTTCTATGACACGGCAAGAGAGATAAAGCTCTCTGGCAATAACATTACTACTGTTTGAGGCTTGGAGAGCAAAGCTGATTTTGACATATTGAGAAGGAGGGTTATCAATGCTGTTGGGGTAAAGCATATCTTCATCAACATTTTCAAGGGCCTCAATTTTGCGGTCTCCCATCAGGAGCTCAACATTTGGCTGAGGAGCTTTGCCAAACATTCCGGCAATTACGGCATAAGGAGCAGGAACATTGTTAGAGCCTGAGCGGATATAAATACTATTGCTGCCGGTTGTCATAAGCGGGGCAATATCGCACTTGGGAATATAGGTTGCCACAAACCCGTCTCCGTTTTCATCGACACTGACAATGTGGTTGCGCACTTTGTTGTGGCTGGGAATGGTGCACCCGGAGATGGCGTTTTCAAGCCAGCTCAAGAAACGGTGCACGTTTCTGACTTTCACTTTAGCTTTTGCCACATCGCCGGCTTCCAGGTCTCTGGAACACTCCACGCCCCAAAGCACCACGCCGCCTTCGGAGTTTCCAAAACCGGAAATGGCTTTGGCCAAGTTTTTGCGGTCATCGCGGTGGAGAGTGGTAAAATTTTTGCCATCAGAAACGGCTTGTTTAAAATCCAAAAACAGCTCTTCGGTTTGGCGGTTTAAGATAAACTCATCAATGGCATCTTCACCAAAATAGATGAGTTTCTGAAAGATATCTTCTGCGCGAGACATAATAAAGCTCCACTATTAGAAATAAGATACCTTAAACTAGCACAAAGAATCTTAAGATTCGGATAATAAAGGGCTTAAATCTTGAGTAGGCGTTTCAGCTCGTCGTATTCAATCTTCTGGTCAATGGCACCGAGCAGGGTGTAGGTTGGATTAGAAGAAAATATTCGTCTGGCCAAGCGCATAATATCATCTTGTGAAACTTTTTCGATTCTCTCAACCATTTCTTCAACCGGAATAATGCGGTTATAGATGAGTAGTTGCCTGGCCAACATTTCGGCAGTGGAGGAGGGGCTTTCAAGCGCCATCAGCATACTGGCTTTCATCTGTGTTTTGGCTCGTTGCAGCTCTTTGGCAGAAACCGGCTCTTGGCAAATTTTGTTAATTTCGGTAGCAATAACCGGCAGCAGTTGTTTTAGGTCCTTGGCTCCCGTGCCGGCATAAATACCGAGCAGGCCGGTGTTGGTATGGGCCGCGGTAAAACTGTAGACGGTGTAGGCAAGGCCTCGTTTTTCGCGCACTTCTTGGAACAGACGCGATGTCATACCACCCCCCAACAGATTAGCCAAAATAACGCTTGGGTAGTAGTCTTCGGTTTCATAAGGCAGGCCCTGGAAACCAAGCATAACGTGAGCTTGTTCGATTTGGCGCGGTTCAAAGAAGGAGCCTCCCTGATATTTTTGTGTATCAGGTGAAAAATGAGTGTGCGGCTGTAGGGAGGAAAGGCGCTGCTCAATCATTTTTACAAAATTTTCGTGGTCAATATTGCCGACTGCGCAAGCTACGATATTTTCTGCCGCATAGTTGGTTTTGAGGTAGTTAAACAACGTTTCGCGGCTAAAAGAGCGAACATGTTTTTTTGAGCCCAAAATCGGACGTCCCAAAGCTTGGTTTGGAAAGGCTGTTTCCTGCAGATAGTCAAAAATGATATCATCCGGCGTGTCAAAAGTTTGTTTGATTTCTTGAACGACAACTTCTTGTTCTTTTTTGAGTTCATCTGCCGGAAAGATTGAATTGCAAAGAGAATCCGTTAAGACATCAACTGCCAGCTCCAAATCATTTTTAAGCATTTTTGCATAATAGGCGGTAAACTCTCTGGCGGTATAAGCATTAGATTGTCCGCCGGCATCTTCGATTTCCTCAGATATTTGCAAAGCCGTGCGGGTGTTGGTTCCCTTAAAGGACATATGTTCCAAAAAGTGAGAAA
Source organism: uncultured Pseudomonadota bacterium (assembly GCA_949290295.1). Taxonomy (GTDB): domain Bacteria; phylum Pseudomonadota; class Alphaproteobacteria; order RF32; family CAG-239; genus CAZU01. The sequence continues at coordinate 12,506 of CASERH010000009.1, forward strand.
TTCCATTAATTTCTTCCGTCTCATAAGCAGAACCGGTCTTAACCCACAAGCCAACCGTCACGCTCTCAAGCTGAGGAAAGTTAGAGGTGATAATGCGAAGACCGTTTTTCAAAGTGGTAATTTGAGATTGCATAATTTTAGTTGCTTTCGTTTCAAGACTAATTATATTGTAGAAAAGATAAGGATATTTATAAAGCGAACAAAGCCGTTTGACAACAGCTATTTTAACGAAAGGAATTTTTGATGGAAGAACAAGCCCCCAAATTTGCGGTAATACTCTCTGGTTGCGGAGTTTTTGACGGCTCGGAAATCCACGAGGCCGTATGCACCATGTTGGCGATAGAACAGTCGGGCTGCACCTACCAGTGTTTTGCCCCCAACACCTGGCAAGCCCGAACCATAGATCATTTTACCGGCCATGCGGTAGCCATTGCCGGCGATGAAGATAATCGCAATGTTTTGGCAGAATCCGCACGCATTGCCAGAGGAAACGTTAAAGATATTGCTGAGTTCAAGGCCAAAGATTATGACGCAATAGTGTTTCCCGGCGGTTTTGGCGCCGCGCTCAATTGGAGCGATTTTGCGGTTAAGGGCGCGGAATGTGACGTTAATGTTGAAATCCGTCGTGCTCTGGAAGAAAGCTATAAGGAAGGTATCGTTATCGGTGCAATGTGTATTGCGCCGGTTGTCGTTGCCAAGGTTTTGGGTAAAGAGGGGATTCATCTAACAATCGGTAATGATAAGAAAGTAGCCGCCGGCTTGGCCAAAATGGGTGCCGTAGCAGAGGAGAAAAGAGCAACAGAGGTTTGCGTGGATGCAGAGCATAAGATTGTAACCACGCCATGCTATATGTTGGCCACCTCTTTGCCTGAGATTTATGATGCTACTCGGAATTTGGTAGATGAGATGCTGGAGCTGATGGATTATTAGCTTTTTATTGCCTCAGAAACAGCTCTCTTGGCAGACAAGACGGCTGTTTCCATGCAACAGGGGTAGTTCTTCATTGTCCAGTCCCCGGCAATAAAGACATTTGGATATTGGGTTCCGGCGTTTTCGGGACGCCGTGCGTTTGCGTCTGTATCTTGAGCGATGGTGGCATGCTTGTGGTACAAAACCTTAAACGGCGGAACAAAAGCTGAAGTGACCCCGCGCAATTTATCAAGCTCCTGCCATACTTCTCTGGCTAAATCTTGAAGATTAACATAGTCCTCTCCAACGGCTGAAATCGTCACTCCCAAAATATTGTTATGAACAAAAATCCAGTCGGCAATGCCATTTACCACCGCCACAAAGGAAACACCATGGGGCAGAAAGATCTTTTGCGAGGTACGGTAGAAAATATTGATGATACCGTTATGGGCAAGAGGCTCAACTTTGAGCAGCTTAGCACAGTTGCGGTTATCAAGCGCCAGAATGACCTTGTCATCGGCACCGAGTTCCACCTGACGATTATTAAAGTCAAGCTGCGCTGCACGTCCAAATTGGGTTTCTATTTTAAGCAATTTGGTACCATAAAAAATCTCGTCGGCAAAAGGTGTCAACAAGTTGATTATTCTTTGGCTCAAATCATGCTTGGAAAAATAGATTTTGCGTTTGTAGGGCAGCCAGGGGAAAGTCTGCTTTATGATGCTTTTAACAATCTCTGAAGAGATTTGTTCGGCCTTGGTATTGCAGCAAGATTTTAGAATATGATCTTTAAAAGGTAATAATTTAGAAGACAAAGTTTCGTCTTTAACATTCCAAAACAGGCATTTTTTTTCCCATTCATCAGATTTAACAAAATGCCTCATTTCCCTGTTGGCGCTAAGAATGACATGAGTGGCACAATCAAGCACCTGCGAAAAATCATCGTCCTGGTAAGAACGGCATCTGCCTCCTGGAGCATCTGCCGCCTCATATACAATTGTGTGTATCCAAGGATACTTTTGCTTGAGAATACGTGCGCAAGACAATCCAGCCAACCCGGCACCGATGATATGATATGTTGCGTGCTTTTTTTCCATTTATTTTCCAAACCAGGCTTTAAGCAACAAGCACAATTTCACCGGCCGACTAATACGCGGCTTTGGGGAGATAATTTCCCAACCTCGATTTTTCATGATATCAAAATATCTCTTGTAGATATAAGCCATCATCTTCACCGGGCGCGCCGCTTTTTTCGGCAGCTTTTTGATATATTCAAAAGCTTTTTTATAATCTTCTTCGGCAATTTTAGAGAGCTCCTCTCTGGCAATGGCCAAATTCTTATCAAACAATACTGCCTCTGGGTCGCGTGAAGATATATTTGCCTTATCTAGCATTTCTGACGGAATATAAATACGCCGGGCCTGAGCATCTTCTTTGACATCACGCAAAATATTGGTAATCTGCAAAGCCCTGCCAAGCGAGGAAGAAAGATTCTTAATCAAATTTTCATCCGTACAGCCGAAAATGCGCAAAGTCAACCTTCCTGGGACACCGGCAACGCCCTGACAATATTTGTTAAAAACCTCAAGAGTCGGCGCCTGCAAAGGGTCTGGCAAATCCATTGAGATGCTGTCTAGCATTTGGATAAAATCTTCCTTGGGGAGTTTAAAGCGCATACAGTTTTTATAAATTTTGCGTCCGATTTCGGTGGTGGGAACTTTTTTATCATAAATATTATCAAGCTCCTGGCGCCAGGCTTCAATCAACTCCTGTTTTTCAGCCACGGGGGCATCGCCGTCGACAATATCATCAATATGGCGGAAAAAAGCATAAATCGTATACATGGCATTGCGCTTTGGTGAGGGCAGCATCCTGATACTCCAAAAGAAAGAAGTTCCGGATTTCTTCACCATTTTTTTTATATTTTTCATTTGATTTTGTTGTTGCTTTTGCACAATTTCATCCTTGTAAATAGTCCTAACCCGATACCGGCCAGGAAAGCTTTCTGCCAATCAAGCAAATTCAGTTTCGGTCTTAAGGCAATAACATCGCCTTTTTCTATCTTTTTTAACATAGAATTGGTTAAGGAAAAGATAACGCCAAGCTCTGCTTTTAACCTGCGACTTTGAATTAAAGAAAAAAGAATTTTCGCATCTTTGAGCATAGCCTTAAGGCGGATAGTGATGTCTTTTATAAGAGCTTGCAAGGCGGGTGTGGCCTTGGTTAAGTAAATATCAGTAAATTCAACACCATATTTATTCATCATTTGGGTCGGCAGATAGCAGCGTCTAAGAGTGCAGGCGTCCGTCTTCATATCTTGTAGGTGATTTGTTATTTGCAAGACGGCGCATAATGTTTCTGCCGGCAGATAAGCCGCCGCCGATTCGTCATGAATGGCAAGCATAAATCTACCAACCGGTGCGGCAGAATATTTGCAATAATCAAGCAACTGTTCCCAAATTTCGATGGGCGTATTCTTAGCATCGCGCCTAAAAGCTTCCAAAAGGTCGGTATAAAGGTGGCAGTCGAGATTTTCGCCAACAAAAATACGTCCCAAATCTCCGGCTACTGTGTCATTTACAGCAAAGAAATTTTTTTCTTCTTCATTTAAGAGCAGTAATTTTTGTGTATCGGAAAGGTTGGGGGCATCAGCAATATCATCAGCCTTTCTGGCAGCGGCATAATAAGCCTGCACGACTGGGCGAAGCTTTGGGCTAACCAAACGCCCGACCGGAAAATTTTCATCTCTTGCAGTTTTATTCATAGTGATTCAATCCATTCATCTATTTTGGCCAGTGCCCGTTGGCAATAAGCCTGTTTTCGCTCTGTCCCCTTAATTTTTCTAAATTTACCGTTGACGGTTGTTTCTCCGCTGATGGTAGGAAATAAGCCAAAATTGATATTCATTGGCTGAAAATTTTCAACATTGGTATCATCTTGCAGATGATAAAGCATAGAGCCGATGGCGGTTTCTCTGGGTGGCAGCTGGGGCGTGGTTCCCCTCAGCTCGCAAGCGGCAAAAAATCCGGCCAGCCAGCCGATGGAGGCGCTCTCGATATATCCCTCACAACCGGTGATCTGCCCTGCAAAAGATATGTTGGGAGATTTTTTAAGGCGCAAAAAATTGTCAAGAAGAACGGGGCTTTTGATGAATGTGTTTTTATGTATGCCGCCAAGCCGTGCAAATTTGGCATTTTCAAGCCCGGGGATCATTCTAAAGATGCGTTGCTGTTCGCCATGTTTAAGCTTGGTCTGAAAACCGACCATATTGCGCAGAGTGTCTTCTTTGTTGTCTTGGCGCAGTTGTACTACGGCATAAGGTTTTTGCCCCGGTGTATGCGGGTTTGTAAGGCCGACAGGTTTCATGGGGCCAAAAAGCAGGGTGTCAAGGCCTCTTTCTGCCATGACCTCAATCGGCAGACAGCCGTCAAAATATTCGGCTTTTTCAAAGTCGTGGAATTCAACTTTATCACCGCTTTTCAAGGCCTCGACAAAGGTGTAATATTCATCCTTATCAAGCGGACAGTTGATGTAGTCGTATTTATCTCCCTTATCATAACGAGATTGATACCAGGCCTTGTCAAAATCAATGCTGTCCTTATAGACAACCGGCGCAATAGCATCATAGAAATTGAGAGATTGGTGGTCAACTTCAGATAAAATTGCTTCAATCAGAGAGGGGGAGGTCAAGGGTCCGCTTGCCACAATCCAGCGCTCTGAAGAGTTAATGGGAAGATTTGTAATTTCTTCTGCGACAAAGCGGATTTTAGGGTGTTGGCGAAGTTTTTGCGTCACCATCTGGGCAAAGCCATCTCTATCAACGGCCAAAGATCCACCGGCCGGAACTTTTGTGGCATCAGCGCATTGCATAATGAGTGATTTCAAGCGTCGCATTTCTTCATGCAATAGTCCGACAGCGGAACAAGCGCTGTCATCCGAGCGTAAAGAGTTAGAACAAACAAGCTCGGCGCAATATTCAGTTTTGTGGGCTGGAGAAGCTTTTTTTGGCCGCATTTCATGAATGATTACATCAATTCCTCTGTTGGCAAGCTGCCAAGCCGCCTCGCTTCCGGCCAGACCGGCGCCGATGATATGAATTTCTGGCATGATAAAAATCCCGTACAAAAATTTTTATTCTTATACGTTTTTTGAAGGTATTTGTAAACAAAAACTTCTTATGATAAGTTGAGTATAGTATTTGCCAAGCGAGATAAAAGAGAATATAGTAGAAAAAAATAAAAACGAGAAGCACCAAAAAGATAATGTTACGTCTTGGTTTTATAGGGCTGATAGCCGCTGTTTTTTTTAATCCTGCCTGGGTGAAAGCCAGCGAGGATATGGATCTGTTTGTCTTTGGAGATGAGATTCCGGTTGAAGAGGTTGACTCAGCTAAGGTTTCTCCCGTCACCTGGCACGAGGAAGAAGCTCCTGTCCTGCAAAGCAGTATTCCCGCAGAAGATGAATTACCAACAACGGCTGAAAAGGCAGTTTCACCTTCATCAAACCAAGATTTTACACCGCCGCCTTCAGACATTCCGTTTAATATAGAAACACAAAAGCCAACTGCGCAAAAAAGCGATTCTTCGGATAATCCTCAGACAGGTACTCAAAACGCCCAAGAAGTTTCTTTACCCAATGTATCTCAAGAAAAAACACTGACAGAAACTCTTAAATCAGATACGGGAGCAGAAAAGCCATCGATTCCGATACCAGATGTAAAAGACACCTGGGTTGGCAAATTGGCAGAGAACAATCCTCTATCGCTGCTGAAAAACGATGAAACTTCCAAGACCGACAGCGCAACGCTTGAAAGTTTGGTTGATGATGCCAGAGGGACGGCAGAAAACCCAAATCGCCGTTCAAATGCCTCGGTGTTTGATATTTCGGGCGTGATGCTGAGAATGAGCCTGAAACAAGTAGATTCCACCATGCAAAACCGTGGTTTCAGGAAAGTGATGCAAAAGTACCAAATACCAAATTTCATCAAGTGGCGCAATGAGGAGTATTGCCGCAACAGTGGCGTTGTCGGCTATGAAAGGCTGGAGGCCTGTATAGCACAAAAAGCCAAAAAAGATAACCATCAGTATGTACAAACGACCCAATACATGAAGTATGACACCAAAGAAGAAATGGTTGTGACATTCAGCAGCAATTTTACGGATAACAAGGTCATCAAGATTGTCTATAAAAGCCAAGCAGCCAACATCACCGGCAATAGTCCCAAGGCTGTTTACCTGCGAAATATAAAAATTTACGATTTTTGGAAAAAAATTAACCAAAAGTATGGTAAACCGGACGATAAAGAAAACGTAACCTGGGGAATGGGCGGAGATAAACCTTTCTTGAAGGCATCAACGGGTTATCTGAAATTGGAAGATCCGATGCTAAGGGAACTTGATTATACCAGAATGTCAAGGGAAGACCAGCGTTACATGAACACGGATTTATATAGCTTTTAAGGTGAAAAATGAATAGTCTTGTTTCAGAACTGATATGTACACGCATAAGCCATGATTTGATAGGAAACATCGGGGCCGTTTCCAACGCGGTTGAACTGTTGGAAGATGGAGATATGGATTTTTTAGGTGATATCAAGTCGATTCTCAAAACCAGCTCAAGCGTGCTGTCTTCCAGACTGAAATTCTTTCGCATGGCTTTTGGCCTAAGCAATGCCAATTTGGAAAATCTGGACCAGGTGAAAGATGTAACGGCGGCATACCTTTCGACAGTTGGCGGCAAGACTCCTCCTACTTTGAAATTTGGCTTGACGGATGCTCGTTACAGCCGCGCGGTAATGTTGGTAGTGATGTCTGTCTCTGACCTGTTGGTGAAAGGCGGAGAGATAGCCGTTTTAAGTCAGGATGGCAAAGTTTATGTCAGCGTGGAAGCCGGAGCAAGACTGGCAGAAGAAAAAAAAGCACAAACGCTGTCTGTGCTGAAAGGCGCGGCCAAAGAGGTAGGCGCACAAGATGCCCCGACATTATACTTATTAGAGGTGTGCAAGGCAAAAGGTTTTAGACTATCTTGCAGCGATGCCCCTGTTTTACGCTTTATTTTGGAGTAAGAAATGCCGCATTGTTTGATAGCAGATGATTCCAAAATTATGAGAATGTTGCTCCGCAAAATCATGGAGAACTTTGGTTTTGATGTGACAGAGGCGGAAGACGGGGAAGAAGTCTTAGAGCATTGTGTTTCGGACCGTCCTGATTTAATCATCAGTGATTGGTCCTTGCCGCTGATAGACGGAATAGATGTACTATATAAAATAAGAGCAGATCGGAAGATAAAGCAACCACGCTTTTTGTTTTGCTCATATGTTACCGATGCAGCCATTATTCGCCAGGCATTAGACGGAGGGGCAGATGACTTCATTATGCGTCCGTTTGACGAGGACATTATTGGCAGTAAATTAGCCATCTTGGGACTATTGTAGAGGGCAGGCATGAAAAGACAAGACTTTGAATTTTTAGTAACGCTGTTAAGAGAAAATGCCGGCTGGGATTTTGACGAAGAGCAGTATTTTGTGGTTGATAAAAAGATGTCAAATTTCATCCGCGAGAAAGGCTATGCCTCGGTAGAAGAGCTAATCGCGGAGCTCAAATTGGGTAGCCGCCCGCTCATCGCTCAGGTAGTTGAAAGTATGGCATTCTCAGATACCTCTTTTTACAGAGATTATGATGTATTCACAAGGTTTGAGAATTCTTTGTTGCCAAATCTCCGAGAAAATAACCGTGCCAGCAAAAAACTCCGTTTTTGGAGCTTGGGGTGCAGCACCGGGCAAGAAACTTATTCGATTGCCTTTGCCATCAAGCGCAAGTTTATTGGCTTAGATAGCTGGGATATAAATATATTGGGAACAGATTTATCATCAATTGCCATAGCCAAGGCCCAAAGGGGACAATATAATAATTTTGAAGTCCAGATGGGCCTGAATGCACGGATGATTTTGGAATTTTTCCATCAAGACAGCAATAATCAGTGGTCAATCAATGAAGATATTGCCAAGATGGTGGAATTTAGGCGCTACAATATGTTGGATGACGTGACCTATACATCAAAATACGAAGTTATTTTTTGCCGCAATGTTTTACGTTACTTTGCTCCGGAGTATCAACAGCAGATTTTGGAGCGCATCAGCAATTGCCAAAACAGAGGCGGTATTCTTTATTTGGGCAAGAATGAGCATATTCCGGGGATAGAGGAATATTATGAAAAATTAGGCGGCTACAATTGTGTTTACGTTTGCAAGGGTGTTGAAAAACACCAAAGCAGCGAGCCGATATCGCAAATTCCTTCTGCCACAACAGGAAACGGTATGCCAAAATTTGTAAGGCCGGATATTTTGAGTACCAAACGGCCGCTTGCCTCAGAATTCATCGGAAAGTAGGAAACAAAAAAGCCGCCCAAAGGCGGCTTTTTTTGAAAAATAAGACTAGCGCTTCGGCTCATCCGGATCTCTCAAGACATAGCCACGGCCCCAAACGGTTTCAATATAGTTTTTGCCGCCGGATGCTTTTTCAAGTTTTTTGCGTAGTTTGCAAATAAAGACATCAATAATCTTGAGTTCCGGCTCATCAATACCGCCATAGAGGTGGTTGAGGAATTGGTCTTTGTTGAGGGTAGATCCCTTGCGCAGAGACAAAAGCTCCATAATTCCATATTCTTTGCCGGTTAGGTGCAGAGCTTTACCGCAAACAGTAACGGTCTGGTTGTCAAGGTTAACCTCGACATCGCCGGTGCGAATAATTGAGTTTGAGTGCCCTTTAGAGCGGCGGACGACGGCCTGAATTCTGGCCAAAAGCTCTGATTTGTCAAAAGGCTTGGTCAAATAGTCATCAGCTCCATAGCCAAGACCTTTCACTTTCTTATCAGGCTCGCTCAAGCCAGACAAGATAAGCACCGGCGTATTGACTTTTGCAGCGCGCAGGCTTTTTAAGACCTCATAGCCGTTCATATCCGGCAACATCAAATCCAAGATAATGATGTCGTAATCATAAAGCTTACCAATCTCCAATCCGTCTTCACCCAGGTCGGTGGTATCCACAATCATGCCTTCTTTTTTGAGCATTGTTTCAATGCTTTGGGAGATGGCATAATCATCTTCAACAAGTAACACACGCATATCAAGCTTCCCCCGTTAACAATTTATTTTTGATTTATGCGTTCATCATACTGCGTATTTTTTGATTTGTTAACTTTTTTGACGGGGCTGTTAATAATTATTAACAAGATAAGTGTTGATAAAAATAAAAATGGCTTAAAACTGTGAGATAAAGACTTTATATTAGAGAGGATAAAGGGACAAAAGGGGATAAAAGTGTCGGAATTAACAGACAATATCATACAAGAAATAAGAAAACTAGATACCGCGGCTTATTACGGCAAAGTAACGGGCGTTCAGGGCTTGTTTATTGAGGTAAGCGGCATTCCGGCCAAGTTATCAATAGGAGATCGCTGCAGCGTCATTAACAATAATGATAAAAGAGTCGCCTGCGAGGTTGTGAGCTTCAAGGAAGATAAGCTGCTGCTAATGCCTTATGGCTCGCTAGAGGGAATAGGGCTGGGCTGCAGAGTAGAGGTTGATGATGCTCACCCGGTTATATATCCGCACCCATCCTGGCTTGGGCGCATAGTCAATGCTTTTGGCGAGGCCATAGATGGCAAAGGTCCGCTGATAAAAGGGGATAAGCCCTATTTCATCAAGTCATCGCCGCCGCCGGCTCAGTTCAGAGATAGGGTAAAAGGCAAGGTAGATTTAGGCGTCAAGGCGGTCAATACTTTTCTGACTGTTTGCAAAGGGCAACGTATGGGTATTTTTGCCGGTTCCGGAGTCGGCAAGTCAACTCTGATGTCTATGATGGCGCGGAACACCAACTCTGATATTTCGGTGATAGGGCTGATTGGCGAGCGCGGCAGAGAGGCCAAAGAGTTTGTGGAAGATGTTTTGGGCGCCGAGGGGTTGGAAAAATCTGTTTTGGTGTTGGCTACCTCGGATGAAAGCCCGCTTTTGCGCCGTCAAGCTGCTTATGTGACTATGGCAATAGCCGAATATTTCAGAGATGAAAATAAAGACGTGTTATGCATGATGGATTCAATCACCCGTTTTGCGATGGCACAAAGAGAAATTGCCCTTTCAATCGGTGAACCCCCAGCCTCCAAGGGCTATACGCCGAGCGTCTTTTCAGAATTGCCAAGATTGCTGGAGAGAGCAGGTCCAGGTTCCGGCAACGGCACGATTACGGGGTTGTTTACGGTTTTGGTTGATGGTGATGACCACAATGAGCCGGTGGCAGATGCCGTGCGCTCAATTTTAGATGGCCACATTGTGCTGGACAGAGCCATCGCCGAGAGAAACCGCTATCCGGCCATAAACATTTTGCGCTCGATATCAAGAACCATGCCGGATTGTGATACCAAAGAGGAATATGCACTGGTGGCCAAAGCCAGAAAATATATCGCCTCGTATGAGGATATGGCAGAGCTGATTCGTTTAGGCGCCTATAAGAAGGGGTCTAATAAAGAAGTGGATGAGGCAATTTTTTATTATCCCAAGCTGGAGGCGTTTTTATCCCAGGGCAAGCAAGAGCGTTTCTCCTTGGCGGAGTGCTACGAGCTTTTGGGAAATATTTTGGCCATTCCTTATACAATGGAAGTCTGAGTTAGATGGGTAAATCACTAAAAATACTGAGCCGAATCCAAAAATTTAACATAGATGAGCAACGTAAAAAACTCTCCGAGAAAATGGATGAGGAAGCTCAAGTCATAGAGAATATCAAACAACTAGACGCCAAGTATGAGGAGGAAAAGCGTTTTGCCACGCAGAATCCAGGTGTTGGCGACTTTGGCTTGTTTACCAAGAGATATTTGAAGATAAGGCGCGGAGAGGAGGAACACTTGCGCCGTGTGAAGGCAGAGATAGAGGCGATTCGCGACAAGATATCGGAGATGTTTAAGGAGCAAAAGACCTTTGAGATAGTAGACGAGCACCGCGAGGCGGTTGAGCGCTATGAAAATGAACAAAAAGAACAAAAGATGCTTGATGAAATCGGAACCAATGCCTATATCAAACAACATGGAGATAACACTTAAAAGGAGGAAAAACTAATGTTTGAAATGTTACTATTGCCATATCCGGCAGATGCCCTTGCCCCATATATGACGGAGCAAACTTTTGAGTATCACTACGGCAAGCACTATAAGAACTATGTAGATACCCTAAACAAACTGGTCGCCGGAACAGAATATGAGAATATGAGCTTGGAAGAGATTATTCAAGCCACCTACGGCAAAGCAGATAAGCAGGCGATATTCAACAATGCCGGCCAGGCTTTGAACCACCAGATGTTTTGGATGTCAATGAAGCCGAACGGCGGTGGCGCTCCCAAGGGCAAGTTGCTGGAAATGATTATTGAGCAATACGGAAGCTATGACAACTTCAAGCAAGAGTTAAAGAACGCGGCCGTGACACAATTTGGCAGTGGCTGGGCTTGGGTCGTCATAGAAGACGGCAAGGTCAAGATCCTCAAGACCTCAAACGCCGATACGCCGGTGGCCAAGGGCTTAAAACCGCTGATAGCCATAGATGTATGGGAGCATGCTTACTACTTGGATTATCAGAATCGCCGAGCCGACTTTGTTGAGGCCTTTTTGGACAAACTTGTAAATTGGCCTGAGGTCAAGTAAGGGGAAGCTATCCGTAAAAGCCGCTTTGAGAGAAGCGGCTTTTTTGTTGGTTAAGTGTTCCTTAAACATTTATCGGTAAAATAGCATAAAAACAGAAAGCAGAGATTGCTTTTGTGTTGACAAATTTTGTCCAAAGTGCTATTGTAAAGATAGTAAAAGCACTTACGCGTGGAGAATAAAATGAACGACCAATACAACCAATATCCGTGTGGAAAAGAAGCATACAATGCATACATAAAAGCACCTATGGATTGGTATGTTTCCAAGTTAGATAGTAAATACGAAAAATTAACAAAAAAAATTCCCAGCAAGATGTTGCGAGAAGCCGCCAACAGTCATGCGGCTAAGTCTCTTGTTTATTCCCTTGGCGCCGGAGTTGCTTTTGCCGGATCTGCGGTTGCGGCAAAAGTAGTGAATGATGGAACGCCCGTCATGGGCGGCATTTTGGCGGCAACGGCATTGGGTGCGGCAGCATTGCATCATGCCAAGAATAGTAAATTAGTTCGAGCCTTTGCTCATGGAGCAAAAAACATGGCCAAAACGATTGAAAAGGATACCAGGGCAGACCGCAAAAAAATGGCTGCCAAAATATCAACTTTTGCAAAAGTTGCAGCTAAAAGGTTGCATAAGGGGTTTAGTAATTTTGTGCATAAAATAGGCGAAAATAATAATCCGCTGGGAAAAAATGTCAGAAACCTCTTAGGCAGATTGGCTTTGGGAAAGGGGCGCTAATGTCAGGATACACAACGGAAAATGACTTTGTAATAGCTGAAGGCTCCGAAGGAGAGCTATATATTTATATCTCCGCCAAGGCTGCCACACCATCAAATCCTCAGATTGTTTATGACGGCTGTGATCACGCAATTTTTATGCGCAGACCGGAAGAGCGAATTATCTTGGACTACATTAATCCGCAGGTCAGAGATAAATTACGCAAAGCGCCGGCAGTTGTGGTAGTTGAAACAATTTTGGAAAATATCAAGGACTGTTACATAGCCAACATGAAAATGGTAGACAAGATACCGGTAGACTGGAACAAAATAGGGCTAAAGAGCTGGGAAGAAGTCGCCCTCAAAAAATAAGTGATAAAAGACAATGTTTTGAGACCTTAACCATATAGATATGGTTAAGATTTTTTTTGCTACAAAAATAAGCGCCTAACGACAAATCCGGCGGCATAAATGCTGCAAATTCCCAAAATGACGGAAGAAGATACATAAACCAGCATATGCAAAAAGGCAAATTTGTTGATAAGTCCAACCGCGTCCAATCCAAAGGTTGAAAACGTGGTAAAAGCGCCCAAAAATCCTGTAATCAAAAAGATTCTGGCCTCTTGGGGTAAGTGTGCCTTAATGGCAAAAAACTCGCTCAATCCGCCGATTAAGAAACATCCCAGAATATTGACAACAAAAGTCGAGAAAGGAAAAGAGGTGCTTTTGTCAGCCAAAACGGAAACACAAAAATATCTGGCAACAGCTCCAAGCATTCCACCAAAAGCAACAAACAAATAATTCATAACCCAAAAACTCCTTTCATTTAAAAATAAAAAAACTTCTCCCATTATCAAAAAATGGCAGAAGTCATCAGCCCTAGGGGCGGTTTGGTCCAATCAGAACCGGGGAGAACATCATTCCCTCTCGAGAGGATATAATCAGCAAATACAAATAAAATCAAGCAAAAAAATTTATCTTTCTGAGTGAGAGCAAGGTAACGAAGCGAAGCAACGCTTATAGTCGGAATTGAGTAGTCTCGCTTGATTAACAAAAAAAAGCGCTCTCAAAGGAGCGCATTTTTGATTGGTGATGCTTAACTCACAGTTTACGATTTAAATGAAAATAATGCTCTGGAAATTCTCCTTCGTTTTCTAATAAATACAAATATCTCTCTTTAAATCTTTCTTTTACCTCTGGTAGCGTAACTTTCCTAAACCAGTCTTTTTTGGCTTTTTTTACACCACTTTCTAAAAGCTCTTCAATGGATTTATTTGGATTTTCATACCAATAGAGCGACATAAAAGGCCCAATAAGATGTGATGCGGCATCGGCAGAAGATACAATTTGAACTTCTATCGGTGCAAAATGCAAATCCTCTTCCATTTTTCTCTCCATATTCTGCAGAGATGAAATGATACTATCAGTAAACTCAGAAGAAAATCCCAATTCTAACAAAAGTTCTTTGCCTTTGGTGAATGTCAAAAAATCCCCTTTATCATAATTTTCAGGGCGTTGGGCTAGAATTTTGCCATAATCATGTAACCAAACCATAGCAAAACAAAGGTCTTTGTTGGCATTGGGATAAATTTCACAAAGCTCGTTTGCCAATCTTTCAACAATTTGAAGATGCCATTTGACATACCACTGATGATGAACAAAATTTGGATTTTGCGCTTCTTTAATAACTTTTTCTTTTAACTTAATCAATTTATTCATAAATTCTTCCCTTTGTGATTATAATTATAAAATAATTATGATTAAATATAAACTACAATTTCAGATAAGATCACAATAAAATCTCCAAAAATTTTATATATCATTTTTTATAGATAAATATTTTGTAATCTATTGAAAAACAAATAAACCAGATTAAAAAAGTTCGGACAAATTGAAAAAAAGACTATTTTTGAAAATAAAACATCCGAACTCAAGATAAGCCTTGGAAATAAAAGAAAAAGCAGCCGTTTTACCGACTGCCGTTTGTATTGGTGATCCCAGTGCTGAGAAATAAAAAACACCGTTGCTCCGGTGTTTTTTATGAGCCAAGCAATGAGACTAGCGGTTGAGAGCAAGGTAACGAAGCGAAGCAAGCGCTTCAGTCGGAATTGTATAGTCTCGCTTGATCATCAACAAAAAAAGCGCTCTTAACGGAGCGCATTTTTAATTGGTGATCCCAGCGAGACTCGAACTCGCGTTACCGCCGTGAGAGGGCGATGTCCTAGGCCGCTAGACGATGGGACCTTTGCAAGAAACATCACCTTAATAATCTAAAAAACTTTAATTTGCAAGAAGTTTTTTTGCTAAAAACAAAATAAACTTCAAAACCTTTGCTTTCAGCTTATACCATTGGTGGCGCCGCCAGCAGATAGACATTATTAAATCCCCGTTGCGACAAAATGCAGTAAGCGAGGTAGGCTGCATAACCATTATGGCAATAAAGCGCGATTTTTTTATCTTTGGGGATGATGGCTAAGCTTTTTCTGAGCGTGGTCAGGGGAAGATTGACAGCGCCAGGCAAATGTCCGAGAGCAAAGTTTTCCGGATTTCTGACATCCACAGGGGTAATGTCATCGGTCAAATCTTCAACATCAATATACCTAAGTTTTCCGCTCAAAACTTCCCAAGCCAGCGCGCCGATATTGTTGATGATATCTTTGGCTGTGCTGTAGGGTGGAGCAAATGCAACTTCTTCAAAAATCAAGTCTGATACACGTCCGCCATGTTGCATTTGGACGCTGAGTGCATCAATACGCTCGGCCGCGCCGGCCTCACCGATAATTTGCGCGCCGAGGATGAGGCCGTTGGCGGCAAACAAAAGTTTCATGGCCAGCGGCTTGGCGTCGGGAAGGTAGAAGGCTTTATCTTCTTGCCGCAGATAGACTTTTTGATAATCGATATTGGCGGCTTTCAGCTTGGTCTCGTTGCAGCCGACAACCGCCGCCGTAAGCCTGAAAACTTTGCAGATATTGGTACCGATGATATCTCCAAAAATAGAATTAGCGCCACAAATATGCTCTGCCGCCACGCGCGCCTGCTTGAGAGCGTTGGAGGCATTGGGCCAGCGTTCAGATACTCCGGTAATGCGATTGATGACTTCCACATTATCTCCGCAGGCATAGATATTGGCATCATTAGTTTGCATATATTTGTTAACCAATATTCCGCCGCTTTGCCCGATATCCAAATCAGCCATAATCGGCAGCTTGACATCCGGTTTGACGCCGGTGGCAATAATTGCCATATCAAATTTAAGCCTTTTGCCGTTATCAAGTACAACCTCGGAATCTCCAAATTTTTTGATCTGAGTGTTAAGCAGAAGCCTGATATCGCGAGAGTTAAGCTCTTTTTCCAGGGAGGTTGTCATATCGGCGTCAAAATAGGGGAGAATATGGTCACTCTTGTCGATGAGGGTGACTTTGGCCTTAAGCTGGGAAAAAGCCTCTGTTGCCTCGATTCCGATATCTCCGGCGCCTAAGATAATGATGTCCGAGGCATTGGTGCTGAGATAATAGTCTTTAATGCGCTGGATTCCGCTCAAAGTGCGAATGGTAAAGATATTATCACCCAAGATACCGGGAATGTCTGGCCGCAGCTGCAAAGCGCCGGTAGCAATAATTAGTTTGTCATAAGTTTCCGGCTTTTGATCTGCAATCAAGACTTTTTTCTCGTTCCTTTCAATAGAGAGAACCTCATGGTTGAGCTTAACCTCGATTTTAAAAATATTTTGCATTTGCGATACGGTAGCACCGGTCAAATCATCAGCTTCTTTAACAATATCAGAGAGCAGGTAGGTTAAACCGCAGCTAGCGATGGCAAATTCATTATTTTTTTCCAAGATGACGATTCTTGCATCTTCGTTCAGCCGACGCAATCTGGTTGCTGCGGCCATACCGGCGCTTCCGCCGCCAATAATCACAATTTTCATATTTCTAACTCCTTATAAAACATAGATATTCTTAAAAAGCTAGAATTTAAGCCCTGTATAAAAATAAATTGTGTTTGACAAATTTGAGAAAACGAATTATATCAACCTTACATTTTTTACAATTAACACTATTACTTAACTTTAAAACCCAAATTACTATGGAAAAGAAAATTTATCTCCAGAAGGAGCGGACAACGAAAGACGGAAAGACCGAGCGTCTTTATTTTCCCGAGCTGGGAGTAGGTTTCGATGATGAGTTCAACTTCCTTGAGGTGGCAGTAGTCGACGGTGAAGTTTATGCTCGCCTCAAGAATGCCAACGGAAAAAACAAGTGGGCCACGCTCTACCGGAACAAGCTCCTGGGAGGTGCAACAGTCTTCGTGGTACGAAACGAATTCGAAGAGGACGGAAAGAAGTATAGCAAAGATCTTATCTACAACGGCGACGGAGCATCTTCCCAATACGGCCGTTTGTGCGGAAAGTTCATCGTTCTTTTCGGCCGACTTGAAGGACTTGTGTCTGTCAGAAAGGTCGATGTGGTACCGATCCTGGAACCTGAAAAGGCATTCACCTTCTCGATCAATTCAGGTAACCCCTGGATCAGCTGCCAGATGATGAACACCTCCGGCGGCGTCCTGAGCATTCACGGACACAACTACAAGTTCGTGAAAGGTGAGGACGGCCAGTATGTGCAGGAGGAAATCACGGATCGTCAGGCCGCGGCAATGAGGCGCAAGGCCAATGCCGACAGCGACGGTGCCGACTGGGTGCCCGTGGAGTTCTGCTCCGAAAAATAACGAGGAGATTTTACAATTCGAGAGCCGATTGTCTTTAGTGACAATCGGTTCTTTTTTTGCTTGACTCTTAGAGATAAAATAGGTATAAAACCACCAGATTTTTCAAATTATATAACGAAAAATTAATACACTCCAAGGAGTGCCGCCAGTCAGCGAGGGTTCGCACACTGGCGCGTTAGAGGTTTAAATTAAGAGTTAGGCAATGTTTGAGACACTGACAGATAAGCTAACCGCTGTTTTTAATAAGATCACCTCACGCGGTGTTTTGAGTGAGGAAGATATTAATAACACCATGCGGGAGATTCGCATCGCTTTGTTGGAAGCTGATGTTGCTCTGCCGGTGGTAAAAGAGTTTATTGCCAAAGTAAAAGAGCAGGCCTTGGGCGAAAAAGTTGTTCGTTCCATTCAGCCGGGGCAGATGGTGGTCAAGATTGTCCACGATGAGCTGTTAAAGCTTTTGGGCGAGGGAGACACATCTCTTAATTTTCAGGCAGTTCCTCCGGTATCAATATTGATGGTAGGTTTGCAGGGCTCAGGCAAGACCACGTCTTCTGCCAAGCTGGCCAAGAGAATAAACGCCAAGACCGGCAAAAAAGTTTTGTTGGCCTCTTTGGACATATATCGTCCGGCGGCGCAAGAGCAGTTGGCTCAATTAGCTGAGCAAATCAAAGGTCATGCCTTGCCGATTATCGAAGGAGAAAAACCGGCCGCCACCACCCACCGAGCCATTGACTATGCCAAAAAAGGCGGTTTTGATGTCATTATATTGGATTCGGCCGGGCGTTTGCACATAGACCAACAGCTGATGGACGAGGTGGTAGAGGTCAAGAAGATTGCCAACCCGACAGAGGTTTTGCTGGTGGCAGATGCCATGATTGGGCAAGATGCCTGCAACGTTGCCAAAGAGTTCAAAGAGCAAGTCGGTGTAACCGGTTTGGTTTTAACGAGGATAGACGGCTCCTCTCGTGCGGGAGCGGCCTTATCCATGAAGATGATTGCCGGGGTTCCCATCAAATTTTTGGGTACCGGTGAGAAGTTAGACGAGTTTGAGGAGTTTCATGCAGACCGTCTGGCCGGGCGAATTTTGGGCCAGGGCGATGTTGTCTCGCTGGTGGAAAAAGCCATTGAGAACGTAGATCGCCAAGAGACCGAGAAATTAGCCGCGCAGATGATGAAGGGGCGTTTTGACCTCAACATGATGTTGTCGCAACTGAAACAAGTTCAAAAATTGGGCTCGCTGGGAGGCATTATCGGAATGATTCCCGGTCTGTCCAAATTTAAGAATCAAATTGAAGCTGCCGGAGTTGGTGACAATTTGATTAAGAAGCAAGAGGCGATAATTCTTTCCATGACACCTATGGAGAGAAGAAATCCCGATATTATCAAGGCATCTCGCAAGAAAAGAATTGCGAAAGGCTCCGGAGTAGAGGTTCATGAGGTAAACAAGCTGCTAAAATCATTTGAGCAGATGTCTACTTTGATGAAGAAGATGGGTCCCTTGGGCGGCATGTCCAAGTTGGCCATGTTAA
Organism: uncultured Pseudomonadota bacterium; assembly: GCA_949290295.1. Classification (GTDB taxonomy): domain Bacteria; phylum Pseudomonadota; class Alphaproteobacteria; order RF32; family CAG-239; genus CAZU01. The sequence continues at coordinate 31,059 of CASERH010000009.1, forward strand.
AGAACTCTCCGTTTGGCTCCATGCTGGGCGGAGGCATGGGAAAATTCCCGTTTAAGTAAACTATATAGAAAGGAAAATAAATGTCAGTACGTATCAGACTGTCTCGTGGTGGTTCTAAAAAGCGTCCGTTTTACAAGGTAGTTGCAGCCGATCAGCGCGCTCCTCGTGATGGCCGTTTTATTGAGAGATTGGGTTCTTACAATCCGATGCTTCCCAAAGACCATGCTGAGAGATTTGTAATCAACGAAGAGCGTGTAAAATATTGGCTTTCCAACGGTGCTGAGCCGACCGAGAGATTGCAGAAGATGTTGTCTTCTTTGGGTTTGGTTGCTGCCCCTGCTAAGCGTGAACAGCCCAAGAAATCTGCTCCCAAAGCCAAAGCTTTAGAGCGCATTAAGGAAAAAGAAGAGAAAGCTAAAGCTGCTGCTGAGGCTGCCGCCGCTGCTGCTGCCGAGGCTGCTGCTCCTGCAGAAGAAGCTTCTGCTGAGTAACAAATTTTTAAGTTACCTGCCGTTTTGAGAGGGAATTAAGAATGAGCACACCAGCAAAAATTTGTTTAGGCGCCATAGTTGGGGTTCACGGCATCAGAGGCGAGGTCAAAGTCAAAAGCTTTACCGCCGAAGAGAAAGGCCTCACGCAATATGGCCCGCTGACGGACCAAACCGGCGGCCGCAAATTTGAGCTGAAGATTGTGGGCCACTCCAAAGATTTGCTGAGGGTAAAGGTCAAAGGCGTTGAAGACCGCACCACGGCCGAGGGATTAATCGGCACCGGGTTGTATATTGAGCGCAATCTTTTGCCTGAGCTGGAGGAGGAAGAGTTCTACCACTCAGACTTGATTGGTCTGATGGCCTTGAGCGAGAGCGGTGAAAAAGTTGGTGTTGTAAATGCAATATACAACTTTGGTGCCGGCGATATCATAGAGCTCAAGACACAAGAAAATCGCTTAGAGATGCTTCCCTTTACCAAGGCCTATGTGCCAACCGTAAACCTCAAAGACGGGTTTATTATTGTAAAGATGATGCAGTATTCTTCCGTGGATGAAGAGGATGCTGAAAGTTAAGGTTCTGACCATATTTCCGGAGCTTTTCCCCGGTTTTTTGGGCCATTCCCTAACCGGCAAGGCCTATGCTGAGGGCAAATGGAGCTTGGAGGCTGTCAACATTAGGGATTTTGCTTTTGATAAGCATGGTTCCGTGGATGATACGCCGATGGGCGGTGGTGCCGGAATGGTTATGCGCCCGGATGTTTTGGGCGCGGCTTTGGAGAAGCACTACACGGGCGGTCGCCTGTTGAACATGAGCCCCCGAGGCAAGCCCTTAACTCAGCAACTGGTAAGGGAACTGGCACAAGAGCAAGAGCTGACCATTATTTGCAGCCGGTTTGAGGGAATAGACGAGAGAGTATTAGAGGCCTATGGGGCAGAAGATATCTCAATCGGGGACTATGTCTTAACCGGGGGAGAGCAGGCAGCAGAGATTATGCTAGATGCCGTCATCCGCTTGCTGCCGGGGGTCTTGGGTAATGAGGATTCCGCCAAAGAAGAGAGTTTTGAGAACTACCTTCTGGAATATCCGCAATATACCAAGCCGAGCAATTGGCAAGGAAGAAACGTTCCTGAGGTATTATTGAGCGGGCATCATCAAAAGATAAAAGATTGGCGCTTAGCGCAATCAAAACAGGTAACAGAGGCCAGACGGCCTGATTTGTGGAAAAAATATCTTGATTCTGAAAAGAATTAGGTGTACAAGCAAACCAAATACTTACAAAAGGGTAAAAGTGATGAACATTATTGAAAACATTGAAAAAGAGCAGATGTCAAAGCTGATGGAAGGCAAAAATCTGCCTGACTTCAAACCGGGTGACACCTTGAAGGTTCACACCAAAGTAAAAGAGGGTGACCGTGAGCGTATCCAGGTTTACGAGGGCGTTTGCATTGCTCGCAAAAACGATGGCTTGAATTCTTCATTCACCGTTCGTAAAATTTCATTTGGCGAGGGTGTAGAGCGTGTATTCCCGCTTTATTCTCCGAATGTAGCCAAGATTGAGGTATCTCGTATTGGTAAGATCCGCCGTGCAAAATTGTATTTCTTGCGTGCATTGCGTGGTCGTTCGGCTCGTATTGCAGATGACTTGTCTGCCACAGCCAAAGCCAAAGACGAAACTCAAGCCGAAGAAAGCAAATAATTTAAGGCTTTGCGTAAAGAAAAAACCGCTCATATATGAGCGGTTTTTTTGTGCGTTAAAGATAGAATAATTTTAATTGTAATTTAAGCAAAATGTTTTAATATTGGCTCTGCGGGTGCGAGTTGCGCCAGCGGAGTGTCAGAGCTCCTTAACACAAAAAACTACTCCTCTTTTGGGGAGCTGCCGATATAAGCGTGTGTATGCGTCGAATAAGGCAGACTGTTGTGTTACAGTTCTGAACTCCCCGCCTTTTTTTACCAAAAAGGCGGTTTTGTTTTAGGTAACAAAATAAAGGAGTTTCAAGATGAGAAATAAGGAAATAAAAGAGTTAATACGTCTGCAGGGTAGCCTTGCCCAGCAGCTCCACCAGATACGCAGCTCCAAGCAGCTGAGCATGGAAAGGGTCTGTGCCGAAACCGGTGTCCCGATGTATATTTTAGATAATTTGGAGCTAGGCCGCGGCGGCATAAATATGGGCGCAGTCTATACCCTGGCCAAATACTACGGCAAGAAAGTCAAGATTTTGTTGCAGGATTAGGAAAGAAAAAGCCGCTTAATGTAAGCGGCTTTTTTCAAGATTATTTCACCAGTTTGATGAGTTCTTCCAAAGTAACTCTCGATTGCTCGCCGGTTGTCATGTTTTTGAGGGTGTAGTTGTTGTTGGCAGCCTCATCCTCACCAATAATGATAAGGTAAGGAATTTTGATTTTGTTGGCGTATTCCATTTTTTTCTTAAACTTGCAATCTCTGAGCATCACATCAGCCGGGATATCGTTTTGTCTGAGCTGGCCAATGAGGTGAATGGCCTTGTCCGCAAATTCGGGGCTTTGAGTGATAACCAAAGCTTTGTTGGGGGTCAGCCCGCCAAATTTCAGCAAATTGTTATCACGCAACTGGTCAAACAAACGTGTGAGGCCGATAGATATGCCAACACCAGGGAATTTCTTGTCCATAAACACGCTTGAGAGGTTATCATAACGGCCGCCGGAGCATACCGAACCAAATTGCGGATAATCATCAAAAAATGTCTCATAAACCGTGCCCGTGTAGTAATCAAGCCCGCGGGTAATACTCAAATCAATTTGAATATTGTCCGAGTTAATTCCGAGGTTTTGCGCCTGAGAAATAACGGTTTTGAGCTCCTCAAGCCCGTTTTGGAAATTCTCATTGGAGATGTTTAAATCTTCAAGTTTTGCAATAATTTCTTGGTTTGACCCATTGATTTTTATGAAATTTAAGAGTTCTTTGTTTTTCTCTTCCGGCAACCCCATGTCACCAAGCTCACCCAAAAATGCGGCCTCGGGAATTTTTTTGATTTTATCAACAAGGCGCAAAACATCGACTGTTTTGTCGGCAATTTCCAAACTCTCCAAAAAGCCGGATAAGATTTTGCGGTTGTTGATGTAGATTTTGAAAGCTGGCAGCTCCAGTTTGTTGAAAACAGTATAGATTACTGCCAGAACCTCGGCATCATAGACAATGCTCAATTCATCGCGGTCAATGATGTCGATATCGCATTGATAAAATTCTCTGAACCGACCTTTTTGCGGGCGCTCTCCGCGATAAACTTTACCGATTTGATAACGCTTGAACGGAAAGGTGAGGTTGTTGTGATAAAGAGCCACATATTTGGCCAAAGGCACGGTCAAATCAAACCGCATGGCCAAGTGGTTGTCGCCTTTTTGAAATTCATAAATTTGTTTTTCGGTATCGCCGCCTGATTTTGAGAGCAAAACATCAGCCAGTTCCAAAACAGGTGTATCAATCGGGGCAAAGCCAAAAAGCTCATAAGTATGGGCAATGACGGCCTTCATTTTATTCATCACAATCTGCTCTTCGGGCAGAAGTTCCATAAAACCTTGTAAAGTACGCACCGTCATTTTCTTATTCCTTTTTTGTATAATTAAAACTAAGCTTTCATTTAGCCTTAAAAAAGAAGTGTTGTCAAGCAAGTAGTGAGCAAAAGAAGGTATGTCAGTAAGTTATAAAACAGATTGAAATCAATAAATAAATATAGTATACAACAGATGAGATGCCAGAGGAAGAAAATTTAGCTATCCAGTTACTGTCACTAAAAAATCACCCACAAAAGTAAAAGATTATCAATGAAAGAGACTCCCCTAATATCAATCATCGTTCCCGTTTACAACAGCAACAACTCTTTACCCAAGTGCTTAGATAGTCTTTTGCAACAGACATTGCAAGATATTGAGGTCATAGCCTTAGATGATGCTTCAACGGACGGAAGTTTAGATCTTTTACAGAAATATGCCGCTTCAGATGAAAGAGTAAAGGTGTTTTCCGATGGGAATAATTTAGGACCGGGTCGGCGTCGCAACCAAGGTATTTCCCAAGCACGAGGAAAATATATCATGATGGTAGACAGTGACGATTGGCTAGAACAAGATGCTTGTCGCCAGTTAGCAGAAAAGGTAAAAGAAGTAGATTATGATGCCGTCAGCTTTAATGCATATATTGATTATCAAGATAAAAGCATAGAGAATAATTACTATCAAATAAAACAAGAATTTTGTGGAACTTGGAGAGATGTATCTTCTCTTATATTCAAAACTCCATTTCATTCCTGCCATTGGTTATATAAGCGTTCTTTTTTAGAAAAAAGCAAGGTAGCGTATTCAGAATGTTCTTTTTTAGAGGATGCTCCGTTTGTCTTGTCTGTTCTTATGAAAGCTGACAACATTTTATTTTATCCTCAGAATTTATATCATTATGTCCAAAATGATGAAAGTATCGTTCACAAACAATCAGATAAATTCATGAGCATATTTGATGTGGTGACGGCAATAGATGCAATATTGGCGCAGGCAGGACAAAAAGAAGCATTTAAAACCCAACTTCAAAAATGGATAGAACGTCACATAAATTTTTGTTCAAACCAGTTGAGTTTTTGTCTGCGCCCCATATTCTTGCAGAGACTCAAAAAAGAAGGATTTCCATATTCTCCAAAGAAATTATTTCTGAGCAAAAAAATAAAGTGGTTGGGAATAAGGATATATCGCCCAGATGAAAAAAGTTTTTACTGTTGTTTTTGCCGAATAAAAATCATTTCCGGAGAGATGAGAGCCAAGAGCATAAAGATTCGTTTTCTGGGGTTCCCAATCTTAAAAATCACCAAAACGGAATAAAAGGCTGTTACTTTATTGCTAAAATAGTTGTAATTCTTGTTTTTAAAATGCTATTATCAAAGGCAAAGAAGATAATTTTTATTTTAGAGGTAAGAAATGCAAAAAGTTGCAATTATTGGTGTTGAGGAAGGCGTTGGCCGCGAAGTTTTAAATTTGTTGGCAGAACAAGGCATAAAACCCAAAGATGTGGTGGCATTGGAGCCGCGCTCAGCTCTGGGCAATATGGTCTCCTATGGTGAAGATGACGAGCTAGATGTCTTAAGCCTGGACGGATTTGATTTCTCAAAGGTAAAGTTAGCTGTTTTTGCCACTTCGGCAGAAGTTGCCAAGAAGTATATTCCTCATGCCCTCAAAGCCGGAGTAAAGGTCGTTGATGCCTCCGGTGCTTCAAGCGAGAGCGGCAAAGCACCGATGATTGTCTGCGGTATCAATGAAGATAAGCTGCAAGAAGACCAAAATTTGGTATCTGTGCCGACCTCTGAGGTTTGCCAAATGTTATTGCCGCTGCAAGCCATACACAAAGATAATAAAATCAAACGGATAGTCGTTTCCACATACAGTTCAACCTCTGTATATGGTCGCCCTGCCATGGACGAGCTTTTTAACCAAACCCGCAAGATTTTCATGAATGATACCTTGGTTGACGACCAAGCTGTTTTCCATAAACAAATTGCCTTTAACGTTATTCCGCATATGGGCGACTTTATCGGGGAAGAGACCTCCAGCGAGTGGAGCTTCAATACCGAGACCAAGCAAGTTTTGGGAGGAGATGTAAAAGTCCATGCCAATTGCGCCATTATTCCGGCCTTTATCGGCTCTGCGCAATATGTTAATGTTGAATGTGCAAAAGATATTGATGTTTCAAAAGTAAGAGAGCAGATGAAGAAGATTAAAGGCGTTATCGTGTTTGACAAGCAGGTTGATGGCGGCTATGTCACCTTGCACGATGTCCAGGGAGAAGATGACATCTATGTCAGCCGTTTGCGCCAAGATGTAAGTGTTGAAAACGGCATCAGTTTTTGGTGTGTGGCAGATAACCAAAGAGCTGCCGGAGCCAAAAATATCATGAATATATTGCACTTGTTGGCCAAATAACCCTAACCGGAGCACCATATGAAAAAAATCGGACAATTAATATTTGCAGTGCTTTTGCTAACCGGCCTGTTTGGCGGTGAGGTTTGGGCACAAGCCGCAGTCAATGAAATTGGCGAGAACCTGAAATATAGCGAAATCAGCGCCAAACTAAACAAGATAGATTCCCAGCTTAAAAAGGAAAATATCACGTCTGAAGCTTTAAGCGAAGATGTTGAATATCTTCGCAATTTACGTATGCAGCTGGAAAACAGCAAAAAAGAAATTGAGGGCGATATCAAGTTTGTAGAAAAGAAAGTTGAAGCCTTAGGAGAGGCTCCCGCCGATGGTAATGAGGTTAGGATTATTGCCCAAAAACGCAAAGAGTTTCAACAAGACTTAGCCGAGGAGCGAGCCCGTTTATCAGAGGCAGAATTGTTGCTGACAAGGATAGATGAAATTGATTTGGCCATTTTTAATTTGCGCAATCAAGAGCTTTGGGGAAATCTACTGATTTCAAGCGAGCCGTTAATATATCCATCAACATTTGCCAGCTCTGGTAAAATGTTTTTGGGATTGATAGCTGATATTGTGGAATCCCCTGTTCCCTGGTATGAAAAGCTGAGTGAGGAAAACAAGGCAAAATTGCAATCTAATCTGCTGCCGGTTCTATTGGTGGTAATATTTATTAGTTTCATCGGTTGGTGGTTGAGACGTTTTATCTTGCGTAGTGTTGGTTACCGATCAGAAATTGAGCATCCGAGGTTTGGCCGCAAGATTTTTGCCGCCGTCATGGTTTGGATTGCCTATGGTGTTATTCCCACCTCAATCATTGGCTTTCTATTGGTATGGATTATCCATGGAAAAATCTTAGCCACCGGCTTTTTAGGCCTGGTGTTGAGTAGCCTTTTATACTACTCTCTTTATGTCATTATGTGCAATGCCATTTGTCGAGTAATTTTCACACCGTATAATGAGCGTTGGCGTTTAATAAATATTCCAACCGACAGAGCCAAAAGGGTCGTCTCAGCACTGTATATATCCGTCACATTAGTTGGAACAATGGCTTTCTTGCGCCACATTGTTAGTGTCCATAATTATCCAATAGAATTACTTACATTCCTAATAGCGGCCTCTGCGACCATCAAAGCCTTCTGCATGGTCTGGATTTTGCACCGTTTGTTGTGGGAAAACCACCCGGTTCCGAGTGATGCTGAACTCTCAGAGATGGAAGAAGATGATGAGGCCGAAGATGAGACGGAAGATGCCGATACCTTTGTTGTAAAGGTAACGCTGTTTTCAATGCTTGCTGCTTTAGGTATTTTGGGGCTTTCTGTTCTGGGCTATCCTTACTTGGCGCTGTTTATTACCGACAGAATAGTTCTTTCGGTGGTATTGATTTGTGTTTTTATGGGACTGCGCAAAGTCATTCACGAGGTATTGCACCGAGTATTGTTCCTCAAATTTTGGTTTAAGACATTTCGCATGCGTCGGCGGGTTATTCGCAAGCTTGATTTCTGGTCAAGTTTCTTGATTGATCCGGCCTTGGCTTTGAGCGGCTTTTTTATCTTCTTGGCTCTGTGGGGTGTTCCATCAGATGTCCTAAAGGGAATTATTTATAAACTCCTCACCGGATTTACGGTAGGAGATATCAGAATATCACTTCTCTCAATCATCTTGGGCATAGTGGTATTTCTGGTCTTGATAGCCATTGTTAAATCGCTCCGCCAAAAGATAGAAAACGGGCTATTGGCGCGAATGGAAATAGAGGAGGGCACGCGCCACTCGCTGGCGGCAGGCTTCTCATCCATCGGTTACGTGGCCTCGGCCTTAATTGCCATAGTGATTATGGGCGGAAACTTAACCAGCTTGGCATTGGTTGCCGGTGCTCTTTCCGTTGGTATTGGTCTTGGCTTGCAAAATGTGGTTAACAACTTTGTGTCTGGCATCATTTTGTTGTTTGAGCGTCCGATAAAAGTTGGTGACTGGGTTATAATCAATGGTGAGGAAGGTCGGGTTAAGCAGATTAATATTCGCTCCACCGAGATAGAAACATTCCGCCGCTCCAGCTTAATCATCCCCAATGCTGATTTGCTTTCCAACACGGTCACCAACCTAACGCACGGAAACAACTGGTCCAGACAATCCGTGAGTGTTGGCGTGGCATATGGAACAGATACGGAAAAGGTCAGAGATATCTTGTTGGAGTGCGCCGCAAATCATAAGAGGGTTTTGCGCAAGCCGGAGCCATATGTTTTGTTCAAGGATTTTGGCGCCAGCAGCTTGGATTTTGAGCTCAGATGTTATACCAGCGATATTTGGAGCGGCTGGACCATTCCGAGTGACTTGCGCTATGAAATAAACAAACGCTTTGCCGAGGAGGGAATAGAGATTCCGTTCAATCAGCTGGTGGTTCACAGCGGCAGCTCTGTAGCCCAAGAGACAGAGAGTATGTTCTATGCCTCCAAAAAGAAAGGAAAAAAGAATGCTGATTAATGAGTTAAAAAAACAAAACATCATCATTTGGGGGCTCGGCTCAGAGGGGCAAGCTGCCAAAGCTTATCTTGAGCAACACAAAATAACCAATAACATCATGATATATAATGATAGCGATGGTTCAGAAAAGTTTGAGGAACTTTTATCCAAAGCAGACGTGATTATCCGCTCTCCGGGGGTAAGTATCTATAAAAAAGAAATCGCCAGAGCCAAAGAAATGGGCATCAAGATTACTTCTTGTTCAGATATATTTTTATCTGAGATGAGAGTAAATCATCCCAACACCAAGGTGATAGGGATTAGCGGCTCTAAGGGCAAAAGCACCAGTGCTAGTATGCTTTTTCATATGCTGAGAAGGCTTGGATATAATGCCGCACTGGGGGGCAATATCGGCAAGCCGCTGATAGAGCTTTTGGATAAAAATTATGACTATGTGGTTTGCGAGTTTTCAAGCTACCAGGCAAGTGATTTAAGCGTTTCGCCAGAGATTGTTATGTTTACAAACCTGTTTTCGGTGCATACGGATTGGCATGGTGGTCATGATAATTATTGCCGCGACAAAGTACACTTGGCCGCTCATCAGCAAAAGGGAGATGTTTGCGTGGTTAACGCCAACAATGCCCAGCTGGTTGAATACTGCAAGAACTTGCCCAATGTTGTTTATTATGGCGAAAACACGGGTTTCCATGCCAACGGCAAGGATTTGTATTATAAAGACGAGCTATTGCTAAAGATAGATGACCTGCACATCAGCGGCAATCACAATATGGATAATTTGGCCGGTGTCATGACGGTACTGAAACTTTTGGGAATAGATTTTAGAAAAGGGGCAGAAACGCTAAAGACCTTTGAACCTTTGCCGCATCGCCTGCAAAAAGTCTGCACGATAAATGGGGTTTTGTTTATCAACGATAGTATTTCAACCGCGCCGGAGGCAGCCATCAGTGCCATGCAGAGCTTTGATGAGGATATGGCGATAATTTCCGGAGGTATAGAAAATAAGCAGGACTATACGCAATATGCGATGACAATTGAACATAATCCAAAGGTGAAGATGGCAGTGACGCTGTTTCAGTGCGGCCCGCAGATAGCGGAGACCTTGCGCCGCATTGTCAAACGCCCTGGGTTCAAGTTGGTTGAGGCAGAAAATTTGGAAGAGGCAGTGAAACTTGCTTATGAAGAAATGCAAAGAGTCGGCGGCAAGTTGGTATTATTTTCGCCGACGGCACCAAGTTTTGGTTATTACAAAAACTTCATGGAGCGTGGCGACGACTTTATCCGCATTGTAAAAGGATTGAAATAGAAAAGAGTGTGTAAAAGACTATGGGGTTATTAAAATCTATTCGTCGTTGGCTGGATTCTGAGATAAAAATTAGAGTTGATAAAGGCAACCAAATAAAGCTTCCATGTAAGAAAAATTTTAGAACGTTGGATATAAAAATTTCCGGCCGGGGTAACATCGTGGAAGTAGGAGATATCGGCGGACATAATAATGAATTGACAATACATGTTTATGGTAACGATAATGTAGTTAAAATAGGAGAACATAACGGTTTTCACGCTTCAGTAAAAATCGGCTATTGGAAGATGCCTGTAACTGGTGCTATCTTTGAAATCAAAAAGGGATATAGCATTGGTGGTGCAGATTTTGTAATGATGGAAGATAAAAGCAAGATATCCATTGGCCGAGATTGTCTGATGTCCACAGGTATTGTAATTTGGTGTACGGATACGCATAGTATCCTTGATGAAACGGGAAAGTTGCTTAATGAAGGAAAAAGCATAGAGATAGGTGACCATGTATGGATAGGAAAAGATGTCCATATATGCAAGAACAGTTCAATAGGAAGTAATTGTGTGGTTGGCTGGAGGAGTGTTGTCACCGGGCATCATCCTGAAAACAATTCTATTTTAGCGGGGGTTCCAGCAAAAGTAGTCAAAAGGGGAATTAATTGGGATACCAAAGGTCCAAAGGAATATTTAGCTTATTATCTTTCCGAGAATTTTGCTAAAAAAGCAGAATAAAGGCTTGCTAAATAAGAATCTATGATGTAAATAGGTAAGCAACGCCGGTTTAGCTCAGTTGGTAGAGCAACGCATTCGTAATGCGTGGGTCGGTGGTTCAAGTCCACTAACCGGCACCATTTTTCAAGCGCCCTTTTTTAGAGGGCGTTTTTTTATTTTGAGAGGCGAAGATATTATCAAAGCAAAATTGATAGTATTCCCAAGAGATTTTGTTTTGCGTCTGAGGAGGAGAGGGCATTTTGAAGGTATCAAAAAGCTTGATTTCGTCTTCTTCAACATCTTGGTAAGTGTAAGAATTTTTTGCCTTGTCCATAAGAAATCCTCCTAAAAAGAAAATAATTTTAATAGCATATGGTTTTGATTTGGTCGCCAAGCCACGCATCTGCGCCCTGATTAATAAAATTGCGAAAAGCTTTTATTTCAGGGATGTCTTGAGTGTTGAGCCAGTCACAAAGTTGCCAATCGGGCATATCGTTGATGTAGTCGCAAAAAGCCAAAACCAGATTAATTCTGCGGGCATAAGGGAGAGCATCGTCCGTAAAGTTCACCTCAAAATAGGTAAACATATCGGCGGCAATATTTTTGAACTTTTGATTTTTAATAAACATAACGATTCATCCGTATAACAACTATACGGATGAATCTACGATAAAAGTATTTGAGGGGTCAAGATAAAAATATACGCTGTGCGTATCTTTTTAAATACGCTTAATCAAACCGACAACACGTCCTATGATACGACATTCGTCTATTGAGCGCTCATAGGTGCTGTGCTTTGGGTTGTCGGAAATAATTTTCAGAGTCTGCGGGTCGCTGTTGGGAATAAGCTCGATTCGCTTAATCGCTACACCCAGTCCGTCCCAAAGGGCAAAGACACCGGCCGGAGAGGGGATTCGCCCCTTGGCAGAGGTATCAACAATAACCTTGTCGCCGGTGGCAATAGTTGGGTACATGCTATCGCCCAAGGCCTCAATGATGTAGACATTTTTGGTCTGCACGTTCATCTCACTCAAGTATTCGGAAGGAATCCTCCAATTATCTTTAATACGGCGAGTAGAAAGGTTGTCCGCATTATAGTTATAAGAAATGTCGTTTAAGAATCCGGTGGAGATATCCCAAGTATCTTTAATGTTGTCTTGAGAGATTGTGTTACCAAACTCATCGGTTGTGTTAATGAGGTTTGCGCCCGAGGCGTTGCCGCAACCACCGTAGACGTCAATTTCAGGAATAGAGTTTTCCGGCTCGCGGTAAGCATAGTCGGATTCGTTTTTACTCAAGAACTGAACATCATCAGACAAGCCGGAGTTAAAATCGAGCATACTGTCGAGTCTCACCCTGAGAATCGCAGCAGCTTTAGCGACTCTGTCTAAGGGGATGGCTTTTGTTTTTCCTGAAAAAAGTTCATATATGCGGCTTGGCGGCCAGCTCAAATCTTTTGCGAATCGGGAGGGATTGCTTCCGAGTTCTGTTAGTCTTTCTCTTAGCCAATTCCATCGTTGTTGCATAACTATGGCTCCTTATAAGTTTTTGTTTTTAATACGAAAAGAGTATCTTTTAAAATGCATTTTGTAAATATACGAACAGTGTAGAAAAAAGCACTTGACTTGCCGATACGCAAATCGTATTTAATATATACTATAATAGTTATTAATATTTTATTTACAAGAGGAAAAATGCCATGAATACCGCAAAAACGCATTCAAATTGCCTGAAAAAGAAAGAAATTTCAGAGCCGTTGTTGTATCGGCGTCGCCTGCAAGATATCAGAATTTGGCGTCATATCAGCGAAAAAGGGTTTGAAAGAGTAGCGGTAAGGCTATGCCAGGGATATAAATTTATCTGCTGGGGAGGCAGAATGAGAACATCATCTTGGTCAGAGAAAATATCTCGCAGTTACCATCAAGACGTAGACAGTTTCAATAACGATTCGCTGGATTATCTTATGCACTGCAAGAAAGATTATTTGCATTGGGCAGAGGCTTGCGAGCAAGAAGGGGTTAATCACAGAGCGGTGATGGAGATAATTTTTTTTGGTCGCAATACGGCAGAAGTAGAGAAGATGTTTCGGCATCGTCATGGCTGGGCATTAAAGAATATGATGCAAGCCTTTGAATTATATAGGAAATAGCAAAAGTTATCCACAGGGCTTGACAAACGGGGAGAAAAGTTATACAAAAAACGTATACTAGAATTCGTATATCCTTTTGGGGAAAAGTTTTAATTTACCGGTGCCGGTGTTGAAGGCGCCGGTTTTTTTATGCCGAATTTATCGGTAGGGGAGATTAAGAAAGAAGGGGAAGAATAATGACAACAAAAGCCGGAAGAAATAAGGTAATGGGAGGGAGCGTCGAAAAGTCTGACGCGATGATGGTCAACAAGAGAGAAAAAGGCAGCCCAAGGAAAATAAAAAAATCTGCCTCCAGGGAAGCAAAGACCATCATTGGGGAAGTCATTTCTTCCGGCCGCAAAGCACCAAAAAAGCGAGTTCAAAAATCAGAAGAGTTAAAGATAGAAATAGCCGAGGTTTTCAAACCTCTGTTGAGTGAGGCCTGGCGCGTAAAGTTTTATTATGGCGGCAGAGGCGGCGGTAAATCTTATGCCTTTGCTGACAGCTTGCTTCTTTTAGGGCGGCAAAAAAAATTGTTTATAGCCTGCCTGCGGGAGATCCAAGACAGCATCAAAGATTCGGTCTACAAATTGCTGTGTGATAGAATTTCTGCTTGGGGGTTAACCGATTATAAGATTTATGAAAACAGAATAGAAAACAAAGTAACCGGCACGCGCTTTATCTTCAGAGGCCTAAGAGATCAAGATATAAACAATATTAAATCTTTGGAAGGTGTGGATATTGCTTGGATAGAAGAAGCGCACACCATCACCAAAAAATCTTGGAATATTCTAAGCCCGACCATTCGCAAAAACGGCTCAGAGATTTGGATATCCATGAACCGAGAAGAAGAGAATGATCCTTTGTGGGTGTTGGTGGGCAGCAAACCAGATGAGCGAACTTTGGTACGCAAAGTGAATTATTATGATAACCCGTTTTGTCCGGAGGAGCTTAAACTTCAGGCTGAAAAATGCAAGCGTGAAAGTCCCGAGGACTATGAGCACATCTGGCTTGGCGAGCCGATAAGGCAAGGAAATTATAAGCTGATATCCTCTCAAAGGGTTAAGGATGCTTTTGTAAAAAAGATGGATTCTTCAACTTCCCCCTTGGTCATTGGGTTGGATATTGCCCGCTTTGGCGATGACAAGACCTCATTTTGTTTCAGACGCGGGCGTTGGTGTATGAAATTTGAGACTTATAAGAAATTGGATAATGTGGAGGTTGCCAATGTCACCACCAATTTCATCCGCCAATATCAGCCCTATCGAATATTTATGGATGTCGGCGGGCAGGGAGCCGGTGTGTATGATATCTTAAAAGACCGAGGTTATGGTGAGATTATCCGCGGTGTCTATTTTGGGGAGAAAGCCCTAAACGACGAGCGTTATTATAACCGCCGTGCCGAGATGTGGGATGAGATAAGACACTGGCTGGACCAAAAGCCACCGGTGGAGCTGCCGCAAGATGAAGAACTTTTGGATGATTTGACTTCCATCAATAAAAAATATGACCAAAGAGGCCGCCTGCGCCTAGAGGAAAAAGATGAGTTGAAAAAACGCTTGGGCCGCTCTCCCGACAAGGGCGATGCCTTGGCTCTGACCTTTGCTGAGCCGGTATATGACACCGGCCAACCGAGATTATACGGCAATGGGCAGGTGACATTTGAAGATTTATTTAAAGCACAATCAAGGAGTGTTGAATGGTAAAAGCAGTAATGGACCGAGTTTTTATTCGGCTTGATGCAAAAGAAACCGCCACCAGGGGCGGTATTATTTTAACCGATGACCATGATTATGAGCGCACCATCGGCGTGGTCGAGAGTGTGGGCCCAAGCGTCAAAAGCGTCAAGGTTGGGGACAGAGTTTTGTTTCACGTTTTTGATGAGCTTCCCTCTTATGATCCTGATGTTGTTGTCGTGCGTGAGAATTCTTTACTAGGAGTATTTGAAAATGACTAAACAGCAAGAAGTTGAGAAATGGCTGAAAAAAATTTCCGTCGCGGAAAAAAAGTATAATGATTATTACGAGCTGATAAAAGAGACCAGAGAGTTTTATAAAGACAACAGAGGCATGAGCCGCAGAGACGGACACTATAACATTTTTTGGTCAACGGTTGAAACACTCAAGCCCTTTCTCTATTTCAAACAACCAAAACCATATATTGAGCGAGGCAACAAATCTGCCAACAAGGCGGAGAAACTTGCCTGCGATATTTTGACCAAAGCGCTTGAGTGGGATTTGCAGCAATTTGATTTTGACAGCATCATAAAATATGCGCGCAATGACTTTTTAATCAGCGGTTGCGGCATTATCTGGGAGAGATATCAGCCGGAGTTCAAACAAATTCCGGCCGCCTTTGTGCCGGATAAAACCATCGAGGTAAAAAGCTCTGAAAAAGTCATTTCCGAATATGTTAACCCGGAGCATTTTTTGGCAGATTGTGACCAAGTCGGCATTTGGGAAGATGTGAGTTGGATTGCCCGCAAGATTTTCATGACCAAACAAGAGGCCGTAGATATTTTCGGAGAGGCCGCTTGTATTAATCTGGTGGAGGCAAATGAGAAAGACTATGAGAACAAAGAAGTTTGCATCTACGAGGTCTGGGACAAACCAAGCCGCAAGGTTTATTGGTTGGCCAAAGAAAAAACGGATGACTTTTTGAAAGTCGCAGAAAATCCCTTGCACGTGAGCGGATTCTTTCCATGCCCAAAACCGATTTTTGCCACCCTAACCAACGACAGCATCATCCCGGTTCCGGATTATTGCCTGATAAAAGAATTGCTAAGTGAGCTCAACGGGATAAATACCAGAATGCGCCTGACCATGCAGGCCTTAAAAGTGAGCGGTGCTTATGATAATTCTTTTCCGGAATTGGCTAGTATTTTGAACAAGGATGTCACTTTGGTTGCCGCCAAAGATTTCCAAAGATTGAAAGATGCCGGCGGCTTGAAGGGAATTTTGGATTTTGTTCCCATTGAGCAATATATCACGGCCCTAGAGCAGTTATCCGCTCGCCGCCAAGATGTCATTACTCAGATTTATGAAGTCACCGGAGTTTCAGACATCATGCGCGGCAGTGCCAACAGCAGTGAGACAGCAACCGCCGTCACCAAAAAGACCAACTTCGGCACCTTGCGCAATCAAGACCGCCAAAATGATATGCAACGCTTTATCAAAGATTTGTTTGCCATCAAGGCAGAAATTATTTGTGAGCAGTTTTCAGCCCAGACATTGCTTGCCTTTCTTCCGGCAGAAAACCGTGGAACACCGGAGGCTTTGGCCGCGGTTGCTTTGCTCAAAGATGAGAAAATGCGAGGCATGTGCCTGGATATTGAAAACGACAATGTTTTCAATGCCGATGAAGAGGCTCAAAAGATTTTAGAAGGCATCAAATCCATCAACGAGTTGGTCGGAGCGGCGTTGCCAAACGTGAGCCAACAGCCGTTGTTGCTGCCGCTATACAAGAGCATGATAGAAGCTGTTTGTGCGGCTCTGCCGAAAGCACGTCCGTTTGAGGCAGTGATAGAGAAAGTGTTTAACGATGTTGCCGCCGAGCTCTCCAAGCCAGAACAGCCGCAGCCGAATCAGCAGTTGCAAATAGAGCAAGATAAATTGGCCATAGAAAGAGAGAAGAATCAGCTAAAATCGAGAGAGCTTGATATCAAGGCCAAGAGCGAGGAAGCCAAGTTGCGGCTGACCGAGCAAGAGATGAGATTGCAAAGCGGTCTAAAAGTTCAGCAGCTCTCAGATGAAAGGAAAAAACAGGCAGACAAAAGCGATCCGGTTGTGATTCATGAGAAAGAGCCGTTGCCGGTACCGTCCAAGAAAGTAGATACCAACATCAGCACCGGCCTTGTCAAAGGATTTTAGGAGCAAAGCCAATGACCATCAAAAAGAGCAAATTAACTTTTGAGGATATATTAGAAGAGTTGGAAGAGGCCAGAAAGTTGGCGGTTCAGAATGAATCGCCGACAGCGGCCATTTCAGCCTCATTGGGCAAGGCAAAGGTTTTGGCGCTGATAAATGATAAAATTGCGGCAAAACCGAGCACAGAAGACGCCTACAAACAAATTTTGGTTGAATTTATTTAGAGCATATCGGCGTTTTATAAAAAAACACCGACTAAAATAGCAAAGGATAAAAAATGGGAATATATACTAATTCATTCGGAGAGACACCCGAAGAACAAGAAAAACGTCGCCAGCATTTATATCAAGTATACGATGCATCAGTTAAGAAAAACGAGCAACAGACAGCTTATAAAGATACCCCTCAAGATCAAATGACACGGGAAACAAATAATAATGAAATAGGGAGTAAAAGTATACAACATAACAATAACTCAGCATTAAAAGAAAACACTACAAACAACATCCATAATTTTGCCTCTCAAATAAAAAACGCAGCAGAGGCTATGAGTAATGAATATTTTTTGATGCATAAGCATAATTATAAAAACTTAGATGATTATTATCATTGTAAGGCTAATTATAATGCGACGAAACAAGGAGTTTTTGGAAAAGCAACTTCTCATATTTTAGGCACGGGAAAGGAAGTTGTTGACTTAGTACGAAATACAACATATAAAAGAATGCCAATACAAAATGCCATTAAAGACATGAACCATGATTTAAATATTAATCAAATAGGTAGAAATAGAGCTGATAAAAATATTGGTATTTCTGCCCAAGATGCGTGTGCGGATTTTAGATGGAAAAATCCTAAATTACCAGAGGAATATTGGTGAATATGATATCAATAAGAAAAATTCTGAACATCATAGTTGTTATATTTCTGATAACTATCATGGTAACTCCGTTGTTGGGAGTTCTGTATATCTTTTTTAATGATAAAGGAGCCTGTTTGGAAACAGGAGGTGTTTGGGATGAAGAAGAAGGCCGTTGCCGACAAGATTGTTTGGTTTGGAACAAAAAATTCGGATGCATTGAATTAACAGCAGAACAAGTCAAAAAAATGGAAAGTTGTCGTTCAATAAATAAACATTGCCTTTCAATTGATGACTTTTTTGTTATTTGTCAAAACAACAACAAAGCTTGGAATTTAGATAACAAAAGTTGTCGTTTTGAGTTTAAAATATCTGAGTGTGGAAAGCTTTCAGGACATTGGCAATACCCTTCTTTATGTAAAGAGTAATAACATAATAAAGCATCAAACAAAGAGAGCATATCGGCGTTTTTTATAAAACGCCGATATTTTTATGCGGAGAATCAGATGTATTTCACCAAAGAGTGGACGGACAGCCTGCTGCTGCCCGACGGTTCGGTTGTTTCATCAAACGCCGGGCTTGACAGATATTTGCGGGACAACGATTTGTCCCTCTCACAAGATTATTCCGAGGCCTGGCTGCAACAGCGGCGTCGGCATAACGAAAAAGTTCAGAGAGAAGAGCTTTTCTCTGACTTCATTCATAATTATAAAAGGAGTATTTGGAAATGACCAGTGAACTAAGAAAAGAATTAGAACGTCAATATGACCGGGCAGTTGCTGAAGCCGCCAAAAAAGAGCAAGAGCAGCAAATTTGCCCACCGGAAGAAGATGAATTTTTGCTTCCGCCGCGGTCATATAAAAAAGAATATGCGGAATGCTTCAAGTCTCTTCCGCCCGAGATGCGCAGGTACCTGCATGAACGGGAGAGCGAGACCGAGAAAGGATTTTCGCGCTTAAATAATGAGCTCAACAATCGCCGCTGGTTGGATGATGCCTTCAGTGCTCGTTCTGCCAGATTAGGACGTTTGGGAATTTGCAAAGCCAAAGATTGGGTAGAAACCATGGCCAAAATAGATGACGACCTGGAAAAAGACCCGTTTGGCACCTTGCAAACTCTGGCCAAAGCTTATGGCGTTCATTTGGGAGCCCCCATCCAACCAACCGCAGCAGTAGATGTTGCGCCATTGTTGGAACGGCTTGAGGAGCTAAACAGCAAATTCAGCCGTTTTGTAGACGAGTTCAGAGCCAAAACCATAGAGGAAGAGCAGATTGCCGAGAGCAAAAAAGCCAAAGAAGCTTCGTTTTCTCCCAAAGGCAAAAACTCCAACCGTGATTTATCCAAACTCACCACGCGTGAGGTTTTGGAGCTAAAGTTGGCAGACTACGAATAAGTCTTTTGATTTTTTAACCCTAAATTTTTAAGTAAAAGGAAAATAAATGTCTAATCCTGATTTTGATGATGTCTTAACATCGACGATTGCCAGCCGCTCAGGTCAGTTGGCTGACAATATGACAAACAACAACGCTCTTTTGCGTCGCCTAAAGAGCAAAGGAAAAATCCGTCCGATTTCAGGCGGTTCCAAAATTGTGGAAGAGCTGGAGTACGGCGAAGGAGATCTGACCTGGTATTCAGGTTATGATACCATTGAATACACGCCCAAACAGTTGTTTACGGCGGCAGAATATAGCCTCAAACTCTGTGCGGTTCCGGTAGCCATTTCCGGTGAGGATCTTTTGAAGAACTCCGGCAAAGAACGTATTGTTGATCTTTTTGAGAAACGTGTAGAAAACGCCATCAAGACCATCGGCAACAAAATGTCTGCCGCCATCTACAGCGATGGTACCGGTTCTTCCGGTAAGGAGATTGGCGGTTTGGCCTTGTTGGTAGCCGATACCCCGACCACCGGTACTGTTGGCGGCATTAACCGTGCCACAGCAGGCAATGAGTTTTGGAGAAACAAATCCACCCAAATGACCGAGGCCTTGAGCACCGACAACATCCACGCCGCTATGGATAAGATGTATATGTCTCTCTGCCGCGGAACCGACAAACCCGATTTGATTATCTGCAACAACGACATTTACGGCATCTATGAAGCAACATTGTTGCCGCAGCAGCGTTATTCAGACAACAAATTGGCTGACGCCGGTTTCACCAGCATCAAGTTCAAAGGAGCAGATTTGATTTGTGACGGCGGCCAAAACGGTCATTGCCCGAATGATAAGATTTACTTCCTTAATACTGACTATTTGTATCTGCGTCCGCACAAAGACAGAGATATGAAAGTCATCGGCGGTGAGCGTATGGCAGTTAACCAAGATGCTTTGTATAAGATTATCGGTTGGGCAGGCAACATGACCATGTCCAATGCCTCTTTGCAAGGTGTTCTGATTAACAAGACAGCCTAGGACTCATAAAAATTCGTGCCGTTGAGGAAACTTAGCGGCACGAGCTTTTTCTTGTAAAATATATTTTTCAAAAAATCATTATACATACATACCTCCATAGAAGTTGATGACAAAATAATTGAACATAAGCCCGGTAGCTAAATAAGAGCGCCGGGCATTTTTTATTTATAACAGAAAGGAAAGAATTATGGACATGGATTTTCCCGCATTTGAGTATTTGGCTCGCAGCACTAAACCGGAAGAAGGGGTTTGCGCCCGCTTTTATGACCGCAGCATCAAAACCGATAAAATAGATGCACACGGGTTTCCGATTTTTGAAAATGTGTGTTTCTGCGAGATACGCATAAGAGATAACAACTCCGAGATTTTTGACCAGCCGGCCACGGAAGAAAAGATAAAACGTTTTCCGGTTGAATATGCCAGATACCAACTGGCCAAAAAACAGGCACAAACCGGCACGCCGCTGGAGCAGTTTGCCTTTTTGAGCCTGGCAGAGGTAGATTCCTTAAAAAGCCGCGGCATTTTTACGGTAGAGGCCTTGAGCGAGATGGATATGGCTAGGGCTGAAAACTTAGGCATCAGCCGCGAGAAAGAATTGGCGGATAAATTCATGCAACAGGCCTCCG
Organism: uncultured Pseudomonadota bacterium; assembly: GCA_949290295.1. Taxonomy (GTDB): domain Bacteria; phylum Pseudomonadota; class Alphaproteobacteria; order RF32; family CAG-239; genus CAZU01. Next base: position 51,853 of record CASERH010000009.1, read on the forward strand.
GCAACAAAGGGCTGGTGGCTTGGCAAGAGACTGAAGATAGGTACAAAACCAAGATAAAGAAACTGGAAGCAGAGGTAAGAAATTTGCGCGCAGCACTTAAAAAAGGAGAACAGGAATGAAGAATATCTTACAAATTTGCCAAGAGGCTGCCAGTTTGGTCGCCACTCAAAAGCCACAAGACTTGTTCAATGAAGACAGCCAACAAGAGGCCATATTTTTAAGCGTTGCCAAAGACACGTTAGACAGCCTTTTAAGATATGGAGATTGGCAGGAACTGACCAGAGAAGGAGAAATCAGAACCATAGAGGGAAAGACAAATTATCTGTTGGCGGATTATTGTCCTGATTTTTATAGCCTGATAAATAACACGGTTTTCATCAAAGACACTGCAGAAAAAGTTGTCGGCGCCATCACACCGGAGCAGTGGATGAGAGAAAAGTATTTCAATGTTCCCTCTCTTGATTTGAAGTTTAAAATACAAAACGGAATGTTCAAGTTTTTAACACCGCCGCCGGGAAATTTGCGCATTGTTTTTCAGTATCGCTCGGCCGGCATTGTTTATGAAGGCGGTGGTGATTTTTGCGGAGAAGAAAAATCTGTTTTAAGCAAAAATACGGATATCCCGGTTTTTGATGAATATTTGGTCAAAAAAGGCATTGTTTGGCGTTGGTATCGCCGCAACGGCATGCCCTATGAAGAAGAATACAATGAATATGAGCGAGAAGTAAAAAATCGTTTTGCCTCCGGGCTGGCAACCAAAGATATCAATCTGGCTGCCGGAATTTATGATGGCAGATTAGAAGGAGTGGTAATCAATGCAGCAAAGAGCAACTAACCGAGGCAACACCTCCACCAACTATACTTTGCCGGCGCCGATCGGCGGCCTAAACGTGAGAGACAGCCTTGACACGATGGATGAAAAAGATGCCATTGTGATGGATAATTATCTTCCGACAGAAACTAAGGTTGTGCTGCGTAAGGGGTATACCTCTTATGCCGTGCTGGGGGCCAAAATACACACGCTGATAGAGTATAAGAAGCCATCATATGAGCGTTTTTTTGCCTGCGGCGGTGGCAAGGTGTGGAATATCAGCAGTAAGGAAAACGTAGAAGAAATAGCCTCAGGCTTTAACAATAATGATTGGCAATATTGCCAGTTTAAGGACCGTTTGATTTTTGTTAACGGCTATGATAAACCGCAGACTTTTTATGTAAGTGATGGCGAGGAACATTGGGAAGAAGCCACATTTGAGGGTAGTAATTTGTCATCACAAAAACTTATCAATGTAACGGTGAGCAAGCAACGCTTATTTTTTGTGGAGAAAGGTACTCTTTCTGCCTGGTATAGCCAAGGCGCAGGAGAAGTGCAGGGAACGCTGGTAAAATTTGATTTATCAGCAATTTTCAAAAAAGGTGGAGAGCTTTTAGCCGTAGCTTGTTGGACACAAGATGCCGGCCAAGGCATGGATGACTTAACCGTGTTTATCACCAGCGAGGGAGAGGTGGCGGTTTACACCGGCAATGATCCTGGTGATGCCTCAGATTGGAGTTTAAGAGGAGTTTATCAGATGAGCAGGCCGATAGGCTATCGTTGTACCATGCAATATCAAGGAGATATTGTGATTATTTCGGAAGACGGTTATATCCCGATGTCAAAAGCCTTGTCATTGGATAAAGCCAATGCCTCGCAAGTTTCGTTTTCAGACAAGATAAGAGGACTTGTGCTGGAGCGCACCAAGAACGGCCGCAATAAATTTGGTTGGCAGTCGGTTATTTATGGGCGTGGCGGATATGCCGTTTTTAATGTTCCGGTGTCAGAACAGTTTGAGCAACACGTTGTCAATGTTAACACGGGAGCTTGGTGCAGATTTACGAACATCAGAGCTTTTTGTTGGGGATTATTTCAAAATCGACTATACTTTGGTTCGGATGAAGGTGTTTTTCTGTTTGATGAAGGCTATGCAGACAATGGTACCCATATTTGCGGTGTGGTTGAGCAGGCTTACAGCAATTTGGGCAATCCGAATTTAAAAAGGATACAACTAATAAATCCACGGACCAAGTCATCAGTAAAATATGCTTTGGTGGTGTATACCAACATGGATTTTGACAGCCAAGATAAAGCCTATGCAGAAAATATAGGGACAGTAGGAATAACCAAGTGGGATAAGGTTAAGTGGAGCTCGCTTGCCAAGCCGATAGGAACCAAATGGGCCACCTTGAAAGGTAAAATCCGCTCGCAGTGGATAGGTAATTCGGCCACCGGTTTTAAGGCCAGTGTAGTTTTTAAGACCAAGACCAGAGGCAATTTGATAGAATGGTACGATACGGGGTTTCGCTATGAACAAGGAAGCAGCATCTTGTAATGTTATTTTTGATAAGAATGACGTCATCACCAACTGGGTGTGTGATAATTTAAAAAGTGGCAATAAATGGTTAGGAGAGCACTTAACCATAGGCTTTACACTGGGAGATAGATTAATCGGCGGGCTGATTTATCATGATTGCCGTATGGGACACGATGTCTGGTGGACGATTTATACGAATGATAAACATTGGTGCACCAGAAAGATACTTCGTTTTATTTTTTCGGTAGCCTTTGATTATTTAGGCTGTCGGCGTATAAGCATTTTAACCAACGTAAATAACAAGGAGTGCTTAAAATTGGTTTCAAAACTAGGTTTTAGGCAAGAAGGTCTGCTCAAAGAATATGATGATGATGGCAGCGATGTTGCCGTCATGGCTTTACATAAACAATTTTCAAAATTTTAAGGAGAAAAGAATGTCAAAAAGTGTGGGAAAATTACTCGGTGTTGGTAATGCCAAAACCGGTTATTACGGATCAGAACAAGATGTACTTAATTATTTGGATAATTACGATACATCGCAAACAGACAGTGCCTATAACAACATGGCAACGCTTGGCAATCAGATGACAACCGAGTTGTCTAATCGCCCTGGCTATGTCTATTCGGTGAATGGTTCAGATGATGCGGCCAGAAGAGCAGAAACCGCAACCTACCAAAGTGCAGTGAGCCAAATTACACCTCAGTTTGACAGCCGCCGCCGACAGCTGGAAACTCAGTTGCAAAATCAGGGCTTGTCCGTTGGCAGTGAGGCCTACCAAAGCGCCATGAATAATCTGGAGCAACAGCAAAATGACGCTTATACGCAGGCAGCTTATCAGGCTATTCAGCAGGGACAAAATGCTTATACCAATAGCCTGAATAATCAGATTGCGGCCGGAAATTTCCAGAATTCGGCACAGATTTTGCCTGTTAATGAGATATTGAGTTTGCTTTCAAACAGCAAGAGCGGCTACGATGTTGCAATGGATAAATATAACGTTGCCAACAAGGCAGATTTAAGAAGCTCTGCCGCCAGTGAGGCCAATGCCGATGCCAGAAACTCGGCTGGTTGGAATATTATCAATACCGGACTAGGGGCTCTGTTTTCAGATGAGGACTTGAAAGAAAATATCATAGAAGTCGGACGTTTGTATAACGGCTTGAAAGTATATTTATTCACTTATCGCGGAGATACGGTACCACATATCGGCCTGCTGGCTCAGGAGGTTGTGCAAGTGCGTCCCGAGGCAGTAAGTGTTGAGAAAAACGGCTATATGAAAGTAAATTATGCTCTTGCTTGCCGTTAATTTTTGATTTGACAGCAACCTAAAGGAGATTATACTCAAATCATATTTGCAAGAGTTTCAAAATAGGAGCAGGTCATGACATATATCTTTGCAGAGCTATTGGGCAGCTTGGCCTTAAGTGGTATTATCCGTGCGTTGATATTGTATTTATATAAAAAATATGATGGAAAATCACATTGGGTAATAGCTAACCTAAGTACGGCAATTTTGCGTACTTTGTTTGTGGTGCCGAGATTGCTGAGCAGCCCATATGTTGTGCTGGATATATCAGTTATGCTTGTAATTTATTTTTTGGAACAGCTGGTATGGTTTTTATATGACTATATCCAACAGCGCCGAGGCAATAAAGCAGCCGGCTGGGGCCTGATATTTGGCATTATCATCGGCGGTGTCTTGTGGTTGTTTGTTTTAAGACTGCTTACTTTTTATATAAGCAGCCTGTTCATGTCTATCTAGATTGTACATAAGCTAAATAATAGCTGTCGAGCTGAGGTTCGGCGGCTTTTTTATAAGAGGAAAAAATGCTCAAAAAGTATAGATTAGCTATATTTTCCGTAGGGCTGATAATATTATCCATAGTTTCTCTCCTAAAGCCCGAGGCGGCAGAAAATGTCGCCCGGGCATTTTTATTATTATGGGGGATGGGATGATAAAAAAAATATTATTGGTCACGATGCTATGCGTAGTCAGTTATGCTTTGGGACGCTCACAGGCCAAAGAGGAAATCATTACCAAGCAGGTGGAGGTAATCAAATATGTTGAGAAAGAAAAAGCCAAGATACATTCTCGTCCTAACGCTGACAGGTCTGCTTTGCTTGCTCTCATGTACTCCGACAAAATGTAATCATATTTGTCCGGCGTATCCGATAGCCGGCAGCAAAGTGGCAAGAGAGCTGGAACGAGCAAGCGGAGAAGAATACCCCAACACCTGGGAGTGGTTGGGAAGAATAGATAAACTGCGACAAGAGCTGGAGCTTTGTCGCTAATTTTTTAATATAAGGAGAAAAAAATGCCATATGATAGTGAAGGAAATTTCACCCGAGTTCACAATTGGGAAGATGACAGGATAAATGACATAGACATTGTAACTGATCATCATGATGAAGAAGACGACAACTTTGCCGATGGGCTCAGCAGTTGTTTCTTGCGAGATGGTCGTAGCGCCATGAAAGGCGATATAAATTGCGCCGGTTTCAAAATTAAGAATGTCGGCAACGGAACCTTGAGTGGAGACGGAGTAAATCGCGGACAATTAGATGAAACGATAGATCATTTAGAGGCAGCAATTTTATCGGCTGCCAACAAACTATTTAAGCTTGGAGATATCAAAGCCTCACTGCAAACCGCTAACCATGACAATTGGTTTTTGTGCAATGGGCAGGCTATATCAAGAACGGATTATGCAGATTTATTTGAGATGATAGGCACCAATTTTGGAGCCGGAGACGGTGTAAATACATTTAATCTGCCAGATTATCAAGGAAAGTTTTTGCGAGGCTTGGGAGGAGATTCTGAAAGTGATTTTTATACTACGCAAGAAGAAAGTTTGCCCGATATAACCGGTACGGCAGGAAAAATTTTCAATGGTGTCAATATTAACAAATTAACGGCGACAGGAGCATTTAAGTCATCAACAACTTCAACGGGAACCGGAGCAGATGCAAATTTCACGGATACAATTATTGATTTGGATTTTAAGGCATCAAATTCCAATGAAATTTACGCGGGTACCCACGTAACGCCGATTAACCAAGCTGTAAACTATTTTATAAAAGTAAAAGAGGAGGCTTAAAACATGGCAGGTATATTAAACAGTAGAGGAATAACCGTTCGCAAAGGAGACAGTTTCGCAATTGCGATTCGTTTTAAAACAGAAGACGGAGCTTTAGACATCAGCGGAGCAACGATAAAGATGGATGTCAAAGACATGGACAACAAACTCCTTTTTAGCAAGGCCGGACAAATCACCGATGCCATCAATGGATTGGCAGGTATAGAGTTAACGCCGCAAGATACCAAATTAGACGAGGGAGATTATAAGACAGATATCCAGATTACATATGCAAATGGACAAGTGCATACCATTTTCCCGCAGGATATTAATAAGGTTGCCTATTTTAGAGTGACCAGCCAGGTAACGGAGTAGATAACATGAATGAGAAATCAGAATTAGCCGTTTTTGACGGATATGATAAACAAAAGATAGAAGTAATGTTTCAAGAAGAGGCGAATTTAGAAGTAAAGATGCCTCTTTTTTATGTTAATTCCGGAAAGAAGGAAATAGAAAATTATGTTGAAAACAATTGTAAACCAGAGTTGGCAAGATACACGTTTTCTAAACAAGAAGAGCTAAATGCGTCAGTAGACGGAGTCTATAAGCCGGAATTGAAATCATATACAGAATCACGCAAAGAAGATATTTTGTATTATGTTGAAAATACCAGCAAGCCTAAAATTGATGATTATATTGATGCAGAAGTAGCCCCATATAGCACATCGGCACAAAGTGCGGCTGCAGTAGCTTTAGCAAGCGAGCAAGCTACAAAAATCTCAGAAGACAAAGCCAAAGAATCAGAACTTTCGGCAGCAGCAAGTGCGGCAGAAGCCAAGCAATATCGAGATGAGGCAGAAGAAATAATCCATCCTACCCAAGCAACGGAAGATGATTTGGGGCTTGCGGCAATAGCTACGGAAGAAGATGTTGCAGCGGGGGTTAATGATAGTAAATTTATCACTCCTCTAAAGGCAGCTGGATATTATCAGAGCAAAACGGAAGCTAATTCCAAGTACGAAAATATTCAAGAAGTATTGGCGCAAAAAGCTAACAAGACTGAGATATTTTCAGCCGGAAATATTGGAGACATAAAATACACCTCACGAGTTGATGTGCCGGCTGGGGGAGTTTGGTGCGATGGGGCAGAATACACAAAAGCAACTTTTCCTGATGTTTATCAGATGCTGTTAGATGGTAACTTACAAAATACCGACTATGCAACCTATAATAACTCAGTATCAACAAACGGTTCTTGCGGATTTTTTGCACTTGATGCAAGCAACGAAAAATTTAAAGTTCCAACTTTGAGCAATGTATACATAAAAGCAGGACAAACACCATTAATGTTCGGTGTTGAAAGTTTACCGAATATTACGGGAAGTTTTACACTTCAAAACGATATGTTCTTCACAGGAACAGGAGTTTTTTCCACCTCTGGAAACCTCACAAGATATGTAGCTGGTATAAATGCAGGAAATAGCGGCGCAAATGGAGAAAGTTTTGATGCCTCTCGCAGTTCTCCCATCTATCAAAACGGAGCAAAAGTAAACCCCGACCACGTTGTTTATAGAGCCTATGTTGTATTATATGCAAGCGCGGCAGAGGCAAGCGAGGCACAGATTGCTGAGTTTTTAACCACTATGGATAGTAAAGCTAATGCCGATATGAGTAATGTCAATGTTTCGGGAAAAGAGTTTATATCAATACAGGGAAAACCAAGTAATCGGTATACTAACGTAGCGTTGCAAGCAAGTGGAACAACTTATACAGCTCCTGCGAGTGGCTACATTGTGATAAGTGGAACTAACGATTGGTTAGATATTTCTGTTCCACCTATTAATTTGGGATTTTGTGCTGGAGGAAGGACTTCAGACGGATTTTCTCGTGGTTATATCCCAATTAGAAAAGGAGAAGCTTTTGTCGTTTATTATGGCCCTTCTTTCGTAAAAACAGATTTCAGATTCACTTATGATGAGGGAGCAAAATAATGTTTATAGGTTACCAAATTAATGAACAAGGCCAAGAGTTTATTGCAAGTATTGCCGACACTCGCGATGAGCTTGAGAACAATCTTTTTGTAAAATATACAAGGATTGAGGAAAGCAATGAGGATTGGCAATTAATCAATGGACAGTACCGTATAGGAGGATTGACAAGTGAGGAACTATCAGCACAAAAGCGCTCAGAGCGCGATACTATGCTTAAGGCAACAGATGTTTATATGCTGATTGATTTTCCCATCAGCGATGAGCAAAGGGAGCATTATAAGCAATATCGGCAGTATTTGAGAGATTTGCCAACAATAGAGAACTTTCCGGAAGTTGAGATCATGAGTTTTAAGGAGTGGCAACAATGGATTGGGGATTGATAGCAGGTTTGGCAGCCTTGGCCGGAGTTTTTATGAACTTTGTCCGCCTTGGCCACTGGCAAGGCAGTATTGAAAGCCGGGTTAAATCTCTGGAGCAGGCCTCATCCAATGCTCTGACCAAGTTTGATGCCATTTCACAAGTTTTGGACAAGAACACGGTTATCTTAACCGAGCTAAAAACAAGGCTTGACTTGATTTTTGACGAGAAAAGGGGGAGGCGCCTGCAATGATAGAAATAAGAAAAGCCTCCGAGCGTTTGGCGATGCACGAGGGGGTGAGGTTGCAGCCTTATTTTTGTACCAAAGGCAAACAGACCATAGGGGTGGGGAGAAATTTAGATGACAATCCCATTACCCCGGAAGAGGAAAAAGTCATCGGCGATTGGCGGCACGGTATCACAAAAGAGGCCGCCTTTTTTTTGCTTCGTCACGACATCAATCGGGTTGTGGCCGAGTGCGAGAAACATATTCCGTTTTGGAAAAAATTAGATGATGAGCGGCAATATGCGCTGATGGATATGGCCTTTAATATGGGAATAAAAAGACTGCTTGGTTTTAAGAAAATGATGGCATTTTTAGGCGTCGGCAATTATCGTCAGGCGGCGGTGGAGTGTTTGGCCTCACAATACGCCAAAGAGGTAGGCCGCCGTGCCCAACGAATTGCCAAAACAATAGAAACAGGGAGGTTTGAAGTATGACGAATGTGTTATTTGCCGTTTTTTACGGTGTGGTAATGGGCTTCTGGCGGCGCTGGTTTGGCGGTGGTTTTGCCAATAAATATAAATGGCTGGAAAACAGAGGCCTGCAAGCAACAGTCGGTATCTTTTTAATGATGCCGATTTTTTTATATCGATTGGATAGCTGGTTGAATTGGTTACTGGCAATGGTTTTTGCCGTGTACTTATATGCGCAGTTTTGGAGCCGCGGTCATGGTGCCTGCTTTGATATCGGTCGCGATACAAATCCTTCTGCATCAGCGATTGAGAGATATAACGAAAGGTGGTACCACTTGGTATGCGATTGGCTTTTGCCAGAGAAAAAATATGGCTTTGCCTATGATTTTGTATATATGGCCTTGCGCTATACGTGTCCTCTGGTTCCAATGGCTTTACTGGATTGGCGGATTTTACTCATCGGTTTGAGTGTCAGCCCGATTTATGCCTTTTGCCACAGCCTTGGCGAAAGAGAAAGCTGGTTGTTGGATAATGCTCCGGAATGGCTCAATAAACCGGTCAAATGGGCGGAACTGGCAACAGGTTTTGTCTTTGGTTTTGGAATGTGGATGATAAGATAATAAAAAAAGCCCTCACAAAAGTGGGGGCTTTTCGGTTTACTTTTTAGCCATTTTAGGCTCTTTACCTTGAGCGAACATCGACTTGTAAGATGTCTGCAAATCAGCCACAACTTTTTTGAAGTTTTTAAGATCGGCACCTTTGAGGTTCTCTCCCGTAGCGGCTCTGATAGTTCTCGGATTTACGCGGCGTCCGTTTTGAACCACTTCATAGTGCAGGTGAGGCCCCGTGGAGCGGCCGGTACTGCCGACATAGCCGATAACCTGTCCTTGCTTAACTCTAACACCGGGTCTAATTCCTTTGGCAATACGTTGCATATGCCCATAGGCAGTTGAGAACTCGGAGTTGTGTCTGATTTTTACATAATTGCCGTAAGAACCATTGTATTTTGCAACTTGGACGACACCATCACCGCCGGCAAAAATTTTCGTACCTCTCGGAGCAGCATAGTCAATACCCCAGTGGATTTTGGTTTGTTTCAAAATCGGGTGATATCTCTTGCCGAAGGGAGAAGATATTCTGGCATTTCTGAAAGCTAATGGTTTTTTATCCAAAGTCTTTTTCAGGGCCTGTCCTTTTTCGGTGTAATAATCCACATTTCCTTTTTTGTCTTTGAAACGATACATGGCAATTTTATCTTTACGGAGAATGAGCGCCGCATAGAGAATATTACCGGATTTCACCATTTCGCCGTTTTTATCAATATAGTTTTCATAGATAATCTCGAAGCGATCACCTTTTCTTATATCTCTGCGGAAATCGACGGCATAGTTAAAGATGGCAACAAAATTATTAACAACACGATTCGGCACACCCTTGTTGCGCATAGCGGTAGAAATAAGTCCGTCAATGGAGCCGGAGGCGCTGTTGACCTCTTCTATAAGTTCATCTTTAGCCTTAGAAACTTGTACTTGCCCGTTTTCATCAAGAGCAGCCACGATTCTTTCTCCAACCGTAGGCTCAATGGTGAGGCTGTTAAATTGAACAATTTCCTGGGAACGATTATTAACGGTGACATTAGCAGAAAGTTTTTGACCTGCGCGCAAATCCCGCGGATCATAATAATCTTCCAAAGCATAGAAGACATCATTAGCCTGCTCACGATCCAAACCAAGATCACTCAAGATAGAGATGAGGGTATCACCCTTTTGAACAGTGATTTCCTTATCAACATCTTTTTGGCTTACGAGCGAGCTGACCATAGAGAAGAGGGACTTAATGTTGTCAACAGAATCTTCCGGATATATGGTTTGCGGGTCGGAGAGGTTATTAACAACATTATTTTCAATCATCAGGTAGTCAAGACGTTCTTCTTTAGAAACGGATGCTTCCACCTGATTATTTGTAAGAGAGAGAATAAAAGCAAAAGTAACGGCCATGGCATAACCGATGGTTATGACTTTTTGGCGATTTTTATGCTTAAGATTTACTTTCAAATATTTTAATATTTGCATAAATTTTCCTTTTAAAATATGTAGGTTTGGCATAGCCGTTATTCCTGCAATTTAAAATTCATCTCTGCAATATAACTCTCCCCCACAAAAATATAAAGCGTTTTGTAGAGGTTATGTGTATAAACAACATAGTAATAACAAGTTATGAAAAAAATATAAATAAAAATGAAAAAAAAGCTTGCTTTTATAATTTTTGTTGTTTATAAGAGAAAACGCCCGAGGGGGTGTAGCTCAGTTGGTTAGAGCGCCTGCCTGTCACGCAGGAGGTCGCGAGTTCGAGCCTCGTCACTCCCGCCATTTGTAAAGAGCCGTCGAAAGAGACGGCTCTTTAGTTTTAAAGATATTTTTGAGGCGAGAAGGAGCGACCTCGGTCGCGAGCTCGAGGATAAAATCAACCGCTGCTCCGGTTGATTTTACCGCAAGAGGCGTAAGCTTTCTTGCTTGAGTGAGCAAAGCGTGAGCAAGCGAAACGAAACTAGAAAGCAAGTGCCCGACGCGCGGTTAGTGAGTGC